>JAEZQS010000121.1 GCA_023412995.1 Pseudomonadota bacterium | reverse complement strand
CCGCGGAACACTGCGGCGGCCGACGATTACCATAACGATAACATGCCGCCATGCGCCCACTTGCCTGCATCGTTGCAGCGGGGATGCTTGCTGCTTCCGCATTCGCGGTCCATGCGGCAACGCCGGCCTATGGCGAGGCGTTCGATACCCTCTACCGCATCGACCTCGCCACGCGCACGGCGACCGAGGTGGGTCCCGCCGGCACCTTTTCCGGCGTGCCGATCGGCAACATCAGCGGCCTGACGACCCTGCGCGACGGCAGCCAGTACGCGATTTCCGGTGCACTCAAGCTGCTGCTCGAGATCGATCCCGCCACCGGCCATGCCACGCCCGTCGGCAGCCTGCGCCAGGCCGGCCAGGGCGACGGCCAGTTTGCTGCGCTGGACCTTGGCATGGCGGCGGACTGCAGCGACGCGTTGTGGCTGGTTTCCGGCACCGAGCGCCGGCTGTGGAAGGTCGATCGCGCCAGCGGCGCCCTCACCGACATCGGCGACACCGGCCACGCCATCACCGGGCTGGTCGCGCACGCCGGCGTGCTGTACGGCAGCGGCAGCCGCGAAGATCACACGCTGTACCGGATCGACACCGCCACCGGCGCCGCCACCGCGATCGGCCCGTTCGGCCCCGACGCGCCTGCCGCGCTGAATTCCGTGTCGATGGGATTTGCCGCCGACGGCACCCTCTACGCGGTCCTCAACTACGTGCCCCCCGCCAGTGGCGGCGTGACGCCGGAGTGGAGCGACCTGGCCACCATCGATCCCGCCACCGGGCACCTGACCCGTCTGGGCCCGATCACCGGCCCCGATGCCTTGCGGCAGGTCGGCATGAAGGGATTCACGACCGGGCCGCTCGCCTGCGGCGGGATTCCTTCCGCGCCGATGGCGGCGCCAGTCGGCTCGCCGTGGGCACTCGGGCTGCTGGCCCTGCTGCTGGCCGGCGGTGCGTGGAGCCAGCGCGGGCGCCTGCGCGCCTGAACACCCGCTTCATCGCCGGCTCATGTCGCCCTGCTAGCGTGGCGCGGTTGCCCTTCCCGGACTGACGCCATGCGCCATTTTCCCGCCGTCCTCCTGCTGGCCCTGTGCGCCTTCGCCGCCCCCCTGCTGCATGCCGGCGAAGCGGAGGAGACGCGCGCGCGCAACGCGGTGCGGGTGCTGGACGAGGTGATGCGGGCCCCCGACAAGGCGATCCCGCAGGACCTCCTCGCCAATGCCCACGCCATTGCCGTGATCCCGGATGTCATCAAGGCCGGCTTCGTGGTCGGCGGCCGCCACGGCGAAGGCCTGATCGCGGTGAAGACGCGCGACGGCACCTGGTCCAACCCGAGCTTCATCAGCCTGACGGGCGGCAGCGTAGGATTCCAGGCAGGCGTCTCGTCCACCGACGTGATCCTCGTCTTCCGCACCCAGCGCGGGGTGGACTCGATCGTGCACGGCAAGTTCACCCTGGGTGCCGATGCCAGCGCGGCAGCCGGCCCGGTGGGGCGATCGGCGCATGCCTCCACCGATGCCCAGCTCAAGGCCGAGATCTACTCCTATTCGCGTGCGCGCGGCCTCTTTGCCGGCGCCGCGCTGGACGGCACCGCGCTCACCATCGACAACGATGCGAACCAGGCCGTCTATGGCGAAGGCGTGACCGCGCGCCGCATCTTCGATGGCGGCGTCAGCGCGGTGCCGAACGCGGTCGTCGACTTCCGCGACCGCCTCGAGGAGTACACTACGCACTGACCCGGTGCGTCCTGCGCGGGCGCACAAGGCGCCGCGGCTGGCGCGCCCTGCAGCATGCGCGCATCGCCAGGCACCGCCGCGGCCGGTGCCGCGCACGGAGGATCAGGACATGGGTGGATTGAGCATCTGGCACTGGCTGATCGTGCTGGTGATCGTGGCGCTGGTGTTCGGCACCAAGCGCCTGCGCAACATCGGCGGTGACGTCGGTGCCGCCATCCGCAGTTTCCGCAAGGGAATGCAGGAGGGCGACGAGGACGCCGCACCCCCGGCGCAGGTGAAGGCAGAGCCGCCGGAGGCAACGCCCGCGGCAACGGCCGCGCGCAAGGACGAGCGCGTCGACTAGCGCCGCCGCGGCGGGACGCACGGCCACCCCATGTTCGATGTCGGCTTCAGCGAACTCGCGCTGATCGCGGTCGTGGCCCTGCTCGTGCTCGGGCCGGAGCGGCTGCCGAAGGTGGCGCGCACGGTCGGCGCCCTGCTGCGCCGCGCCCGCTCCAGCTGGCAGGACGTGCGCGGCGAGATCGAGCGCGAACTCGCGGCCGAAGACCTGCGCCGTACCATCCACGACACCCGCCGCGCCGCCGACGTGCGCGGCGACGTGAAGGCGGCGATGGCCGACATCGAGGCGGCGGCACGCGGCGACACGCCCGCCACGCCGCCGCCACCGGCCGGGCCGCTGCCGCCGGCGGCGACACCCTCTCACGGCGACGATGAGCGACACTGATCCCGCCGGCGGCGAGCAGTCGTTCGTCTCGCACCTGGTCGAGCTGCGCTCGCGCCTGCTGAAGGCGGTGGCCGCGGTGCTGGTCGTGCTGCTGGCGCTGGTCCCGATCGCCAACCGCCTCTACGGCTGGCTCGCCCTGCCGCTGGTCGCGCACCTGCCACAGGGCGGCACCATGATCGCGACCGAGGTGGCCTCGCCTTTCCTGACGCCGATCAAGCTCGCCTTCTTCGTCGCCCTCTTCATTGCCATTCCGGTGATCCTGTACCAGCTCTGGGCCTTCATCGCGCCCGGGCTCTACCGGCACGAGCAGCGCCTCGCGCGGCCGATCCTGTTTTCGGCCGTGGCGCTGTTCTACCTCGGCTGCGCCTTCGCCTATTTCCTCGTGCTGCCGGCCGTGTTCGCCTTCATGACGGCGGTGGCACCGGCAGGCGTCGCGGTCATGCCCGACATCGGCCATTACCTCGATTTCGTCCTGATGCTGTTCCTCGCCTTCGGCATCTGCTTCGAGGTGCCGGTGGTGCTGGTGATCCTCGCCGTGCTGGGCGTGGTCACGCCGGCGCAGCTGGCCGACAGCCGCCGCTATGCCATCGTCGGCGCGTTCGTCGTCGCCGCCGTGCTGACGCCGCCGGACGTGCTTTCGCAACTGATGCTCGCGATCCCCATCTGCGTCCTCTACGAGCTCGGCATCCTCAGCGCCCGCACCCTCACTCGCCGCACCGAGGCTGCCGCGGCGGAAAACGCGAAAGACTGAGCCACGAAGACCACGAAGTGCCTCGAAAGATTGAAACCGTGTTTCAGTCTGTCGCTCTGCTCTTTTCCTGGAGGGTCAGTATTTCGACTGGGCTTGCGGGCCGGCTGCCAGCGCGAGGGAGCGGAAGCGGTGCAGCAGGCGGCGGGCGGGCGGCGCCGGGGCGGCGCGGCCGGGCGGGCAGCAGTCGGCGCGGCAATCGGGTTGCGCGTGGCTGGCGGCGCGCTGCAGGTAGCCGCGCATGACCTCGGCGCTGAACTCGGGATGGAACTGCAAACCCCACGCGCGCGGCGCGTAGCGGACGGCGTGGTGTGGAT
>JAEZQS010000159.1 GCA_023412995.1 Pseudomonadota bacterium | reverse complement strand
CGGCTCGCTACGCTGTCCGGGTGGCGCTGGTCACTCGGGTGCTTTCGCCGGCACGAACGGGGACACCGGGTCGCTGGTGGGGAAGGTTTCCGTGAGGGCTTCGTCGAGCGCCTCGCTTTCCTTCTGCTTGCGCAGCGCGCGTTCCTCCGCCGTCTCGTTGCAGGTCGAGTCGCGGCGTGGATCGGACGGGTGCGGCTTGTCTTTGCGGTCGTGGCTCATGGGGACCTCCAGTCGAAACGAGTGTCGGGCGGGGGACATGAACGCCGGCTTTGTTGTTCCACCGCCATGCCGCCCGCCGTTGCGTCAGCCATTGGCTCGGCCGGGCTTCGCGTCCGGACGGTTCTGCGACTCGGCCGGGTGGCCTTCGCCCGGACCCTTCGGCGGCGTCCGTCCCGGCTTCGGGTTCTCGTTCGGGTAACCGCTCGCGGGCGTGCGGCGGTGGTCACCGGTGCCCGCACGTGGCCGATGCACGTCCGCTTCATCGTCGTCGCGCGGCCGATCCTCGACACCGGGCGTGCGCCGCCGGTCGGAGCGCTCGTCGGGAATGCGTTCCAGCCCGCCGAGTGGCCCATGCGGGCGGTCGGCTGCGCTGTCGCGTGGTGCCGGTGGATCCTTGCGCGGTGGGCGTTGGCTCATGGCAGCCTCCGGGGCCGTGGTCGGAAGACCACGTTGGACTGGCGCCGATGGCTGCGAGGTGAACGCCGCGCCGGCATTCCGCGTCGCCGCCCGGTGGTCGGCAAGCGGCGCCGCCTATAATCGGCGGCTGCCCGGAGTGCCCGATGGCCGAACGCTTCCAGCTCGTGTCCCCGTTCCAGCCCGCTGGCGACCAGCCGCAGGCGATCGCGCGCCTGGTCGAGGGATTCGAGGCCGGCCTTGCGCAGCAGACGCTGCTGGGCGTCACGGGGTCGGGCAAGACCTTCAGCATTGCCAACGTCGTGCAGCAGGTGCAGAAGCCCACCCTGGTGATGGCGCCCAACAAGACGCTGGCGGCACAGCTGTACGGCGAGTTCCGCCAGTTCTTCCCGCACAACGCCGTCGAATACTTCGTCAGCTACTACGACTACTACCAGCCCGAAGCCTACGTCCCCTCGAGCGACACCTACATCGAGAAGGACGCCTCGATCAACGAGCACATCGAGCAGATGCGGCTGGCGGCCACCAAGGCGCTGCTGTCGCGCCCCGACGCGCTCATCGTCGCGACGGTCTCGGCGATCTACGGCCTCGGCGATCCCGACGACTACCTGTCGATGCGCCTGATCCTCTCGCGCGGCGAGCACACCGACCAGCGCAAGCTGATCCGCCACCTGACCGAGCTGCAGTACACGCGTGGCGACATGGAACTGCGGCGCGGCAGCTACCGCGTGCGTGGCGAGGTGATCGACGTGTTCCCGGCGGAATCCGAAACCGAGGCGCTCAGGATCGAGCTGTTTGACGGCGAGATCGAGAACCTGTCGCTGTTCGACCCGCTCACCGGCGCGCAGATCCGCAAGCTGCCGCGCTACACGGTCTATCCGAAGACGCACTACGCGACCACCCGCGAAAGCGTGCTGAACGCGATCGAGACGATCAAGGCCGAGCTGCAGGAGCGGCTCGAGGTGCTGTACCGCGCGAACAAGCTGGTGGAGGCGCAGCGCCTGCAGCAGCGCACGCAGTTCGATCTCGAGATGATGGCCGAGGTGGGCTACTGCAACGGCATCGAGAACTACTCGCGCCACCTGACGCGCCGCTCGCCCGGCGAGCCGCCGCCGACGCTGTTCGACTACCTGCCTCCGGACGCCCTGCTGGTGGTGGACGAATCGCACGTGTCGGTGCCGCAGGTGGGGGCGATGTACAAGGGCGACCGCTCGCGCAAGGAGACGCTGGTGGACTTCGGTTTCCGCCTGCCATCGGCGCTCGACAACCGCCCGCTCAAGTTCGAGGAATGGGAGCAGCGCACGCCGCGCACGGTGTTCGTTTCGGCCACGCCCGGCCCTTACGAGATCGCCAAGTCGCAGGGCAACGTGGTCGAACTGGTGGTGCGCCCGACCGGGCTGGTCGACCCTCGCGTGGAGGTGCGTCCCGCGCGCACGCAGGTCGACGACCTCCTCTCGGAAGCCAATGCGCGCATCGCCCAGGGCGACCGCGTGCTGGTCACCACCCTCACCAAGCGGATGGCCGAGAACCTCACCGAATACCTCGAGGAGCACGGCATCCGCGTGCGCTACCTGCACTCGGACATCGAAACGGTGGAGCGGGTCGAGATCATCCGCGACCTGCGCCTGGGCAAGTTCGACGTGCTGGTCGGCATCAACCTGCTGCGCGAAGGGCTCGACATGCCCGAGGTGTCCTTGGTGGCGATCCTCGACGCCGACAAGGAAGGTTTCCTGCGCTCCACCGGATCACTCATCCAGACCATCGGCCGCGCGGCGCGCAACCTGCGCGGCACCGCCATCCTGTACGCCGACCGCGTCACGCGATCGATGCAGGGCGCCATCGACGAGACCGACCGCCGGCGCGCGAAGCAGGTCGAGTACAACCAGGCGCACGGCATCACGCCACGCTCGGTCGTGCGCCGGGTGACGGACATCATGGAGGGAGCGCGCGAATCGGAGACGTTGCAGCGGCGCGGCCGCGGCGGCGGGCGCAAGGTGGCGGAGCCGGAAACCGACTACCGCGGGCTCGCGCCGGAGCAGCTGGCGGCGAAGATCCGCCAGCTCGAGGCGCGCATGTACAAGCACGCGCAGGACCTCGAGTTCGAGGACGCGGCGCGCCTGCGCGACGAGATCCACCGCGCCCGCGAGCAGGGACTGGCGGGATGACCGTGGCGCGCACCGGTTGTGCCCATCCGCCCACGTCGGGTACCATCCGCGCCCCCGCCTTGCGGGCGCGTAGCTCAGCGGTAGAGCACTACCTTGACATGGTAGGGGTCACAGGTTCGATCCCTGTCGCGCCCACCACCTTTTCCAGCGTACCAGCAACCGCCGGCCCCGCGGCCCGCGCCAGGGAGAAGCCGTGCTCCTGCAGCGGCCGCCGCTTCCCGCGCCGTGTCCGCCACGGGTTGCCGACGCGGGTCCTTCGCCACGCATCATGCGGCAGTCAGCCGGTGCGGGCGAGTATGGCGCCCGCCACAGTGCGGACTGCCACCGGCATGGAAAGAGGAATGCGTGCAGGCGGGTCCTGCGGTCGCGCCACGGCGCGGGGAACGCCGTGACCGCGCCATCATCCGCGCGCGCCAGGCGGCCGGAGGCCACGTGAGCGGCCGCCGCCTCCCGCGCCCGCGCTCGTTTGCCGAGAAGCTCAGCTGGCTGGTCACGGCGACCTGCGCCGTGGCGATCCTCGGCGTGTCGCTCGCCCTCGCAACGGCCAACCACCTCGACCTCAAGCGGACGATGTTCGCCGCGCTCGAGGCGCAGACCTCGATCGTGGCGATGAACAGCGGCGCCCCGCTGGTGTTCGGGGACGTGGCCAATGCCACCGAGGCGCTGGCGGCCTTCCGCGCCATGCCGAACGTCCAGTCGGCCACGCTGTACCGCCTGGACGGCAGCCTGTTCGCCAGCTACGCCAGGGTGCCCGGCAACGCCGCTCGCGCCGACCCCGCCGGTTCCGCCGAACGCCTGGTCGCGACGACGCCGGTGCGCGAACACGGCCAGCCGCTCGGCCGCATCCAGGTGGTCTACGACCTCTCCGAGCTGCGCCGGCACCTGTGGCGCAGCCTGGCATTCGCCGTTGGCGTGTCGCTGGTCGCCATGGCGCTGGTGTTCTTCGCCGCACGCCGGCTCACCGGCCGGGTGCTGCGCCCGATCGCGGACCTCGGCGGTACCGCGCGGCGCATTTCCGAGACGCGCGACTACGCGTTGCGGGCGCCGCGCGCCGGCGACGACGAGCTGGGCGCGTTCACCGATGCCTTCAACGAGATGCTGGCGCAGGTGCAGCGGCAGGACAGCGCCATCAAGGCCTCGCGCGAGGAAGCGGAAATCGCCAGCCGGATGAAGGACGAGTTCCTCGCCACGCTCTCGCACGAACTGCGCACGCCGATGGCGCCCATCCTCGGTTGGGCGCAGATCCTGCGCCGGCTCGCCGGCGACCACCCGCAGGTGGTGCAGGCGGCGGAAGTCATCGAGCGCAATGCGCTGGCGCAGACGCGGATCATCGACGACCTGCTCGACATGAGCCGCATCATTTCCGGCAAGATGCGGCTCGAGGTGGGCACCTTCCACATGCGCGAGGTGGTCGCCGCCGCGCTCGACGCGGTGCGCGATGCGGCCGGTGCCCGCGGCATCGCGCTCGAAACGGAACTGGCGCCCGACCTGCCGGCGCTGCGCGGCGACCCGCACCGGATCCAGCAGGTGCTATGGAACCTGCTGTCCAACGCCATCAAGTTCACCCCCGAAGGCGGCCGCGTCCGGCTCGCCATCGGGCGTGCCGGCGCCGATGTCGCCATCCGCGTCAGCGACACCGGCAAGGGCATCCTGCCCGCCTTCCTGCCCCACGTGTTCGAGCGCTTCCGGCAGGCGGACAGCTCCATCACGCGCGTGCACGGCGGACTCGGCCTCGGGCTGGCGATCGTCAAGCAGCTGGTGGAGCTGCATGGCGGCAGCGTCGCGGTCCACAGCGAGGGCCTTGGCCGGGGCAGCACCTTCACCGTGGTGCTGCCGGCAGGGCGCACCAGCGGGCCCGAGGCGGACCCGCGCGTGCCCGCCGGGCAGCCCGGCGACACCCGCGCGGCGGCCCTCCAGGTGCCGCTCGACGCGCTCGCTCGCCTGCGCGTGATGGTGGTCGACGACGAGGCGGACGCGCTCGACTGGATCGTCCACGTGCTGGCGGGCGCCGGTGCGGATGTCCGCGCCGCCCGCAACGCCTCCCAGGCACTGGAGCAATGGCAAACCGGCGTTCCCGACGTGCTGGTGTGCGACATCGGCATGCCGGAAATGGACGGCTACGCGCTGCTGCGCGAAGTGCGTGCCATGGCGGGAGAGCTTGCATCCGTGCCGGCGATCGCCCTCACGGCATTCGCACGCACCGAGGATCGCACGCGTGCCCTCGCGGCCGGCTACCAGCTGCACCTCGGCAAGCCGGTCGACGCCGCAGAGCTCGTCGCCGCCGTCGCCAGCGTGGCCCGCGCGCGGCAGGAAGCGTAGCGAGGGGCGAGGCGCTGGCGGCTGGGGGACTGGCGCGGGCGTGGCGCTGGTTGCGCAAGCGTGTTGCCCTCCCGCCGTCGGCACGCGCCGATCAATGCCCAGCCCCCAGCCCGAGCGCCGCGCGCCTGCTCAGACCGCGAGCGCCCGCGCGTGGTGGCGCAGGTGGTCGCCGATGAAGGTCTGGATGAACCAGTAGCTGTGGTCGTAGCCGGGCCGGCGGTGCAGGGCGAGGGGCTGGGTGGCTTCGTGGCAGGCCTGCTCGAGCAGGTCCGGCCGCAGCTGGGCGTCGAGGAACGGGTCGGCATCGCCCTGGTCGACCAGCAACGTGCCGGGAAAGCGCGCGCCGGCGCGCAGCAGCTCGCAGGCGTCGTGGGCGGCCCAGCGCGCGCGGTCCTCGCCGAGGTAGCGGGCGAACGCCTGCTGACCCCACGGCACGAGCGATGGTGCGCTGATGGGCGCCAGCGCCGATACCGAGCGGTACCGCTCGGGATGGCGCAGGGCGATGGTGAGCGCACCATGGCCGCCCATCGAGTGGCCGAGGATGCCCTCGCGCGCGAGGTCTGCGATGGCGAAGTGCTCGCCGATGACGGTCGGCAGTTCCTGCGTGACGTAGCTGTACATGCCGAAGCGGCGCGCGAACGCGGGGGCGGTGGCGTCGACGTAGAACCCGGCGCCTTCGCCGAACTGCCAGTCGCCGGTCGCTCCCTCGATGCCGGTGTCGCGCGGGCTGGTGTCAGGCGTCACCAGGATCAGGCCGAGTTCGGCCGCGAGCCGCTGCGCGCCGGCCTTGATCGCGAACGTCTCGTGGGTGCAGGTCAGTCCGGCCAGGCAATAGAGCACCGGCGCGGTTTCACCCAGCGTCAGCGGCGGACGGTACAGGCCGAAGCGCATCTCGCCGCGGGTCTCGCGGGAGGCATGGCGATAGAAGCCTTGCACGCCGCCGAAGCAGCGGTGTTCGGAAAGGATTTCAAGGGGCATGGAGGGCGTCCGTGTGGTTGCGACGGCATGACGGGGCCGGCGCCGCGGCGGGATGGCCTATGATCGCCGATCCCTGCCTGCCTGCCCACTGGACCGGCCGCAATGCCCTACACGCCCATTGTCGCGACCCTTGGCTACGTGCTCTCCCCGGACGCTGCGCGCGTGCTGATGATTCACCGCAACGCACGCGCCGACGACCCGCACCTGGGCAAGTACAACGGCCTCGGCGGCAAGCTCGAGCCCGACGAGGACGTGCTGGCCGGGATGCGGCGCGAAATCGCGGAGGAAGCCGGCATTACGTGCGAGGAGATGTCCCTGCGCGGCACCCTCAGTTGGCCCGGGTTCGGCCCGCAGGGCGAGGACTGGCTCGGCTTCCTGTTCCTGGTCACGCGCTTCACCGGCACGCCGTTCGCGCGCAATCCGGAAGGAACCCTGGAGTGGGTCGCGCGCGATCGTCTCGGCGAGTTGCCGATGTGGGAGGGCGACCGCCATTTCCTGCCGCTGGTGTTCGACGGCGACCCGCGGCCGTTCCATGGCGTGATGCCGTACCGCGACGGCCGGCCGCTCGACTGGCGCTACACGCGCGCCTGAGCGGGAGTCGCCGCCGCGCGATCCAGGCGGCGCGCGGCG
>JAEZQS010000143.1 GCA_023412995.1 Pseudomonadota bacterium | reverse complement strand
GCGGAGCCGGCCACCGAACCGCTGCTGCGCGCCGTGCATACGCTCAATGGCGCCGTCGCCATGGTCGACATCCCGGCCATCGGCCACGTGCTGGCGCCGATGGAAACCTGGATCAAGGGCCTGCGCGCGGCGGATCTTCCGCCATCCGCCGACGGCGTGGACGTGCTGCGCGACACGGTCGCGCTGACCCGCGAAGTGATGCAGCGCCTGGCGGACGGCAACGTCGACCTGCCCGATTCCGCTGCCCTCGCGGCGCGCGTCGTCGCGCTTGGCGATGCCTTGCCCGCCGCTGCCGTGGCAACCCCCTGGTACGCGACGGTCGAGGAACCGGACGCGATCGATGGCGATCCGGCCAGCGCGATCGACGAGGCCGGCGAGGCCGGCGAAGAGGCGGGCTGGCGCGGCGAAACCGCGGTCCCGACGGCGCGCCTCGACGTGCCGGTCGACCTCACCGGCGAGTGGCTGGAACGCGAGATGCCGGGCGGCTTCACCGACCGCGACGAGGGCATCGGCACGCGCACCATCCCGGAAGAACTGGTGGCATCGTTGGCCGGCTTCGAGCCGCCCGCGGCCGCCGCGGACGCCGTGGAGCCGATTTCCGGCCTCGCGGACGCAGCCGGCCTGGACACCCATGATTCGGTGCCCGCGGTCGCGCACGATGCCGATTTCGAAGCGATTTTCGGCAGCCTGCCCGGACACATCGAGGCCGAAACCCTGGACGCGGTGGCCGGTCAACTGGCCGATCGCGAAGCGGCTGCATGGGACCACCAGCCACTGGCCGCGGACAGCGAAGGCGACGCGGCAATGGACGGCGCGCCTGTTGCCGCAGACGGATCCGGTGCACCCGCATCGGTCGAGTCCGGGGCAGACGTCTCCGACGGCGATGGCGAAGAAGGCGCACTGCAGGGGTTCGAGGAGAACCAGGGCGAAGCCGACGGGGCGGGCGTGGCGGGCGTGGCGGGCAATGCCACGGATCACCCCGACGAATCCGCCGAACCGGCCCCGGACGCCCCAGTGGAACTTGCCACCGCGTCCGATGCGGACGCAGCGGCCGGGGCCGACGACGAGTCCTTCCACGACGAGCCGGAAGAGGCCGCTGCAGACCAGGCGGAGGAAGCGGCCTTCGGCGCAGAAGCGGAAGAGGATGAGGTTGCCGCGCTGGTGCCTGCGCCGGAATCTGGCGGAGCCGACGAGCCTGCCGCGATCCTCGGGGGCCGGCGTGCGCCGCCGATCGCCGACGACCCGCAGCCCGAGGGGGCGCTGGGAGCCGGCGACGTCGATGACGACCTGCTCGACATCTTCGTGCAGGAAGGCGCCGACATCCTCGACCACACCGATTCCCTCGTCGCGCGCCTGCGCGAGGCGCCGGGCGACCGCACGCCGATCACCGGCTTGCAGCGCGACCTGCATACGCTGAAGGGTGGCGCGCGCATGGCGGGCCTCGCCCCCATCGGCGACCTCAGCCACGCGATGGAATCGCTGGTCGATGCCATCAGCGACGGCCGCACCGCAGTCGATCGCGTGGCGGTGGAATCGCTCGAGCGCGGCTTCGACCGCCTCCACGTGCTGGTGCAGCGCGTGTCGCAGCGCCGCGCCATCGCCATGCCGGTGCATGCCATCGAGCGTTTCGAGCGCCTGGTCGCCGGCGAGGAACTGGCCGGCCCCGACGCGGACATGCCGGTAGCCGCGCAAGCCGCCGCGACGCCCGCGCCGGAAAGCGGAGCCGCCGAAGCGACCGTCGCACCGGCGCCCGCGCCGCGCCCGGCCGTGCGCATGCCGACGCTGATGGACCAGGAGGACGCGCCGCACGCACCGCAGGAAATGATCCGCGTGCGCTCCGAGCTGCTCGACTCGCTGGTCAACTACGCCGGCGAGGTATCGATCTACCGCTCCCGCCTGGAGCAGCAGATTTCCAGCTTCCGCTTCAACCTGGTCGAGTTCGACCAGACCGTCGCGCGCCTGCGCGAACAGCTGCGCAAGCTCGAGATCGAGACCGAAGCGCAGATCATCGCGCGCTACCAGCGCGAACAGCACGACGAGGGCGTGTTCGATCCACTCGAGCTCGACCGCTTCTCGCAGCTGCAGCAGCTTTCGCGCGCGCTCAGCGAGTCGGTATCGGACCTGGTGTCCATCCAGGGCCTGCTCGACGACCAGACGCGCCAGTCCGAGACGCTGCTGCTGCAGCAGTCGCGGGTCAGCTCCGACCTGCAGGAAGGCCTCATGCGCACGCGCATGGTGCCCTTCGATTCGCTGGTACCGAACCTGCGCCGCACGTTGCGCCAGGCCGCGCACGAGGTCGGCAAGCGGGCGCAGCTGAAGGTCGACGGCGCCCACGGCGAAATGGACCGCAACCTGCTCGAGCGCATGAAGGCGCCATTCGAGCACATGCTGCGCAACGCGCTGGCGCATGGCATCGAAGCGCCGGAAGAGCGCGAGGCGGCCGGCAAGCCGGCCGAGGGCACCGTCAGCATCGCGGTCAGCCGCGAGGCGACGGAAGTGGTGCTGCGCGTGTCCGACGACGGCCGCGGCATGGATCGCGACGCGATCCGCCGCCAGGCGATCGAGCGGGGCCTTCTGGCGCCGGACGTCGAACTGCCTGATCGCGACCTCTACGGCTTCGTGCTGGAAAGCGGCTTCTCCACCGCGCGCGAGCTGACCCAGCTCGCCGGCCGCGGCGTCGGCATGGACGTGGTGCACAACGAGATCAAGCAGCTGGGCGGTTCGCTGGTGATCGACTCGGTGCCCGGCCGCGGCGTCACCTTCACCATCCGCCTGCCATTCACCCTCGCCGTGACCCAGGCGATCCTGGTCCGCCTCGGCGAGAGCAGCTACGCCATTCCGATGTCGTCCGTGCAGGGCGTTGCGCGCATCGCGCGCGAGGACCTCGAACGGCGCCTTGCCGAAGGCGATGCGAAGCACGCCTATGCGGGCGAGGAATACGTGATCCACGACCTCGCCCACCTGCTCGGCGTGCCGCGCGCCCGCGGCGTGCCCGGCGACGACCTGCAGGTGCCGCTGCTGATGGCGCGCACCGGCGACCAGCGCGCCGCGGTGCGCATCGACGGCGTGGTGGGTTCGCGCGAGATCGTGGTCAAGTCGGTCGGCCCGCAGGTCAGCTCGGTGCCAGGCATCTTCGGCGCAACCATCATGGGCGACGGCTCGGTCGTGATCATCCTCGACCTCGCCCCGCTGGTACGGCGCCTCGCGGCGCTGCGCGCACGCGGCGACGCCGCCAGCGACGAGCCCGCCTCGTTCGTGCCGGTGCCCGAACCCCTGCCCGAGCCGCGCCAGAAGCCGCTCATCATGGTGGTTGACGATTCCATCACCATGCGCAAGGTCACCACGCGCGTGCTCGAGCGCGCCGACTTCGAGGTGATGACCGCCAAGGACGGCCTCGATGCGCTGGAGAAACTGCAGGACAACACGCCCAGCCTGATGCTGCTCGACATCGAGATGCCGCGCATGGACGGCTACGAACTGGCCACCTACATGCGCAACGACGCGCGCCTGCGCAAGGTACCGATCGTGATGATCACCTCGCGCACCGGCGAGAAGCATCGCCAGCGCGCGCTGGAGATCGGCGTCGAGCGCTACCTCGGCAAGCCCTACCAGGAAGACGACCTGCTGCGCCAGGTGCAGGAAGTGCTGAGGCGTGAACGTGCCTGATCCCGTCGCCGTTGCCGTCGCGCTGCTGTATGACCCGTCGCGTGACGGGCACCTGCGCGAAACCCTGATCGAGCTCGGCACGGTCATCGTCTACGAGGCCGCCACCGAGGCGCTCGACCGCGACGCGCTCGCGCGTTCGTCGGCGAACGTCGTGGTGGTCAACCTCGACGACGAAGACGCGCCGGGCATCGACGAGGTCTACGAACTGCTCGACGACGAGCGCTACCGCGTGGTGTTCAACGACGGCGGCGTCTCGCGTGCGCTGACCGGCTGGGACCAGGCGCGCTGGCGCCGCCATCTCGCCGCGAAGGTGCTCGGCGCCGACATCGATCCGCCGCGCCCCGCCGGTGCCGAACCGGTGCCGGTGCGCGTGGCGCCTGCCAGCGAGGCC
>JAEZQS010000139.1 GCA_023412995.1 Pseudomonadota bacterium | reverse complement strand
CGCCAGCACGGCCGCGGCGAGGTGCCCGCGCCGGCGCACCGGCCCTTGTGTCCGCCCTGCGGTGGAAGCCACGGGCTCGACCACGGGCGGCGCGGCGGGCGGGGTCGCCAGCGAGGCGCCGGGCGCCGCTGCGACATCCGCCACCCAGCGCAGCCCGTGCCCATGCACGGTGCGGATCGTGCGCTGCGCGATGCCGTCGTCGCCGAGGGCCCGCCGCGCCTTGCGCAGCAGCTGGGCCAGCGCGGCATCGGTCACCGGCCGCTCGCCCCACAGCGCGTCGTTGAGCTCGCGCTTGGACAGCGCCCGCTCGCGCTGCGCCAGCAGCAGGGCGATCAGGTCGAAAACCTTGGCTTCGACCTCGACGATCGTGTCGCCCCGGCGGATCTCGCGCGCATCGAGGTCGATCAGGATGTCGCCGGTCCGGTAACGCGAGGCGACCAACGGCAGGTCCGGCAGAATACGGGCAGGGGCGGCAGTCTACACGGCGCGCAGGCCAGCGGCCGGCATTCGACAAGCGCGCACCCGGAAAGCTATAAGTCGCCTCAGCATCCACGGCCAAGCCTTTCCATGTCCGAAGAAATCCTGATCAACGTGACCCCGCGCGAGACGCGCGTGGCGCTGGTCGAGAACGGCATGCTGCAGGAGGTCCACGTCGAGCGCGCCAGCCGCCGCGGCTATGTCGGCAACATCTACAAGGGGCGCGTCAGCCGGGTGATGCCGGGGATGCAGGCGGCGTTCGTGGAGATCGGGCTCGATCGCGCCGCGTTCCTGCATGCCTCGGACATCGTGCGCCCGCACGCCACCATCACCGGCGAGAACGGCGAGAGCGTGCCGGCGGCCATGCCGCCCATCGGCGAACTGGTGCGCGATGGCCAGGACATCGTGGTCCAGGTAGTGAAGGACCCGATCGGCACCAAGGGCGCGCGCCTGACGACGCACCTCTCCATTCCCTCGCGCTACCTCGTGCTGCTGCCCTACAGCCGCGTGCTCGGCATCTCGGTGCGGATCGAGGACGAGGCCGAACGCGCACGCCTGAAGGAGATCCTGGCCGAGCTGACGACGCGGGACACCGCGACCGCGGCCGACGCCGCACCGGCGCCGCCCGGGCGTTCCCCCGGCTACATCGTGCGCACCAACGCCGAGGGCCAGCCGCGCGAGGCGCTGGCGGAGGACATCGACTATCTCGGCAAGCTGTGGGCCACGGTGCAGGAATCGATGGGCCGGGCGCGCGTGGGCGAACGCATCTACGAGGACCTCGACCTCACCCTGCGCGCCTTGCGGGACCTGATGCGGCCCTCGATCGAAAAGGTGCGCATCGATTCGCGCGAGACCCTCGACCGTGCCGTGCGCTTCGTCGGCCAGTTCATGCCCGAGCTGGCGGACCGCGTCGAACATTACCCGGGCGAGCGGCCGATCTTCGACCTCTACGGCGTCGAGGACGAAATCCAGAAAGCGCTGCGCAAGGACGTACCGCTCAAGTCCGGCGGCTACCTCATCGTCGACCAGACCGAGGCGATGACCACCATCGACGTCAACACCGGCGGCTTCCTCGGCACGCGCAACCTGGAGGAAACGGTGTTCCGCACCAACCTCGAGGCGGCGCAGGCCGCCGCGCGGCAACTGCGCCTGCGCAACCTCGGCGGCATCATCATCATCGATTTCATCGACATGACGGACGAGGAACACCGTCGCCAGGTGCTGCGCCAGCTGCAGAAGTCGATGACGCGCGACCATGCCAAGGCGACCGTGTACGAAATGTCGCCGCTCGGCCTGGTGGAGATGACGCGCAAGCGCACCACCGAAAGCCTGGAACGGCAGCTGTGCGAGGCCTGTCCCGCCTGCGGCGGTCGCGGCAGCCTGAAGACCGCCGAAACCGTCACCTACGAGATCTTCCGCGAGATCACCCGCGCGGTACGCCAGTTCGACGCGCAGCAGCTGCTGGTGCTGGCGGCGCCCAAGGTGGTCCACCGCATCCTCGAGGAGGAGTCCGCCGGCGTCGCCGAGCTGGAAGAGTTCATCGGCAAGACCATCCGGTTCCAGCCGGAGGAGCACTACTCGCAGGAACAGTACGATGTCGTGCTGCTCTGACGGCCGCCACGCGGCGGCCCCCGGGGTGGCGCCGCGTCCGGCAGCAGGTGCGGTGGCGGGGTGAACAGGCCCGTGCGCCCGCGCCTGCGGCGGCTCCGGTTCGCGCTGCAGGCGGCGTTCGCGGGCACCATCATCGCTCTCGGCGTGCTGGCCGGCCTGACCCAGCTGGCGATGCCGTGGCTGGTGCGCCATCCGGCAGTCGTGGAGGACTGGCTGTCGGCGCGGCTGGGCAGGGACGTGGCGATCGGGCGGTTGCGCGGTGCCTGGATCGGCGGCGGCCCCGTGCTGGCTCTGGACGAGGTGCGCATCGGCGGCGATCCGCGCGGGCAGGGCGCGCTCGCCGTGCCGCATGCCGAGCTGGCCTTCGACCTGTTCGCGCTGTTCCGCAGCGAACGGGCGCTGACCGAGTTCCGCATCGGCGGGCTGGAAGTGCAGCTCGCCAACGAAGGCGGCTCCTGGCATGTGCGCGGCTTCGACCCGGCCCTCGCCGGCAGCAGCGGCACCCCCAGCCTGGGCGCGCTCGGGGCGCTCGAGCTGCGCGACCTGCGCGTGATCGTCGATGACGCCGGGCGCGGACTGCACGTGCAGCTGGCTGCACCGGTGCTGCGCCTGGTGAACCGCGGCGCGTCGACGCGCGTGCTCGGGCGCGTGCACCTCGGCGGCACCGACGCCCCGTTGCTGGACGTCGTCGGCGACATCGATGCCGTCAGCCGTTCCGGCACCGTCTATGCCGGGGCCGGCGATGTCGACCTCGCGCGCGCGTCGTTGCCGTCCTGGCCCGGCTGGCCGCTGCTGGCGGGCGGCAGCGGATCGCTGCAGGCGTGGCTGCAGGTGCGCGACGCCCGCATCGAGGACGTCAGGGCACGCGTCGACCTCGCCGGCGTGCGATTCACCACGCCGGTCGCGATCGAACTCGATCCGGACACCCGCGTCGTGCCGCGCGCGGCGATCGAGCGGCTGGCGTTTGCCGCGCGCTGGCAGCGGGCGGCGACAGGATGGCGCTTCGACCTGGCCGACTTCACCACCACCGCCGGCACCGGCGGCGCACGCGGCTGGGCGCAGCTGCAATCGCAGCCCGCGCCCGGCGGGAAGCAATGGCAGCTCGCCGCCAGCGCGCTGCCGCTGCAGCCGGCCGGCGACCTGGCAATGCTCGCCCCGGCGCTGCCCGAAGGCCTGCGGCGCTGGCTGTACCTGGCGCGGCCGCATGGCCAGCTGGCGACGGCGCGGCTACGCTGGAAGGACAAGGACGACTTCGCGCTCGATGCGGCAGTGGAGGGCGTCGGCGTCGCCAGTGCGGCCTTCGCGCCGGGCGTCGAGTCGATCGATGCCCATGTCAGCGGCGATGCGCAGGCCCTGCTGCTGCGGCTGCCGACGCAGGCGATGCGGGTGGACTACCCGGCGGTGTTCCGCCGGCCGTTCCATTTTGCGCGGTTCGGCGGCCAGATCGCCGCCTGGCGCACGGAAGCGGGCTGGCGGCTGGAAACCGGCCGCATCGGATTCGAAGGCGAGGGCTATGGCGGCGAGCTGCGCGGCGGCCTCGCGCTCACGCCGGGGCGGCGACCGGTGGTGGACCTCTACGCGGCAGTCCAGCACGGTGATGTCGTCGCGGCCAAGCTCTTCTGGCCAACCAACGTGATGCCGCCCAGCGCCGTCGAATGGCTCGACCGCGCACTGGTGGGCGGGCGCGTCACGTCGGGTCGCGCGACGCTCCATGGCGATCTCGCCAATTGGCCCTTCCACGACCATTCCGGCGTGATGCTGGCGCGTGCGGCGATCAGCGACGCGACACTCGACTACGATCCCGACTGGCCTGCCGCGCAGCAGCTCGAAGCGGTTGCGACATTCGTCAACGACGGCATGCAGGCCGAGGCGGCGACGGCGCGTTCGATGGACGTCGCCGCCAGCGCCGCGAGCGCGCGCATCGCCGATTTCTCCGAACCGGTGCTGGAGCTGGCTGCCCGTGCCGAGGGCAGCGCCCCGGCGTTGCTCGCGTTCGTTCGCGCCAGCCCGATCGGGCGGCGCTACGGGGAACACCTGGGCGACCTGGCCATCCGCGGCGGCAAGGCCGAGGCGACGTTCGCGCTCACGCTCCCGATCGGCGCGCCGGAGGCGTTCACCCTGGCGGGAGCGGTCGCGCTGTCGAAGGCACGCCTCGACCACGATCGCTACGACCTGCACTTCACCGACGCGACCGGCCCGTTGCGCTTCAACCAGGGCGGGTTCCTCGCCGATGCGCTGGACGTCGGCTACCGCGACGGGCGCGCGCGCCTCTCGCTGGCGATCGGCGACTACGTCGAGGATCCCGGGCACGTGCTGGAAGGCGCACTGGACGGGCACTTCCCGGCAAGCGCGGTGTTCGCGGGCGCGCCCGTGCTGGCGCCCCTGGTCGGCCGGCTGCCCGGCGCGTCGGACTGGCGTGCGCGCGTGACCGTCGATGCCGACGACAGCCATCGCAGCCGGCTGCTGGTCTCGAGCGACCTCGCCGGCACCGCCATCGACCTGCCGGCGCCGCTCGCCAAGACCGCCGCCACCAGCCTGCCGTTCCAGCTGGCGCTGGAACTGCCGTACGCCGGGCAGCCATTCTCGCTTCGCCTGGGCGACAAGCTGTCGCTGGCCGGCCACCTGCCGGATGCCGCCAATCCGCTGGCGGCAAGCCTCGTGCTGGGCAGCGCGTCGGCCGCTCCGGTGCCGGCCAGCGGCATCCGCATCGCCGGCGACGTGCCGGTGCTCGATGCCGCCGGCTGGATCGGCCTCGCCGGTCCCGTCCCCGGTGGCGGCGCCGGCCTGCTGCAAGGCATCGACCTGCACGTGGGCGACCTGTTGCTGGCGGGGCGCCATTTCGACCAGGTGCACCTCGCGCTCGATCCCGCCGCCGGCGCCATCACGCTGCAGCTGGACAGCGCCGCCCTGGCCGGAACGCTGCGCATGCCGTCGGGCGGCGGCGCCGTCACGGCCGATTTCACCCGCGTCCACTGGCCCGAACTGCCCGAAGGCGAAGACACGGGACCTGGCGCGTTTGCCGGCGTCGATCCCGCGGCCGTGCCGCCGTTGCACATGACCGTGGGTGACCTGCGCCTGGGCAGCGCCAGCCTTGGCGCCGTCGCGTTCGACAGCCAACCCGTCGCCGGCGGCATGCGCATCGACCGTTTCAGCGCGCGTTCGCCGAACGTCACCATCATCGCCAGCGGCGATTGGACCGGCCCGGCACGGGCGAGCCGCTCGCGCCTGGGCATCGCGCTGCAGGCAAAGGATCTCGGGCGCATGCTGGACGCGTTCGGCTTTGCCGGGCTCATCGCGGGCGGGGATACCCACGCCACCATCGATGCGAGCTGGCCGGGGCCGCCCTCGACCTTCGAGCTGGCGCGGCTCGACGGCACCCTCAAGGTCGAGGTCGGCGAAGGACGCATCCTCGATGTCGAACCCGGGGCAGGGCGGATCTTCGGGCTGCTGTCGCTGACCGAGATCCCGCGCCGGCTGAGCCTGGACTTCAGCGACTTCT
The DNA here is from genome assembly GCA_023412995.1 of Pseudomonadota bacterium. Taxonomy (GTDB): domain Bacteria; phylum Pseudomonadota; class Gammaproteobacteria; order Xanthomonadales; family Rhodanobacteraceae; genus Dokdonella_A. The sequence goes on along the minus strand of JAEZQS010000139.1, from coordinate 585 downwards.
TCCGTTCCGGACTCGCCTTCAACGCGATCACCGGCGCGTTCCGGCTGCAGGACGGCAATGCCTACACCGATGACCTCACCATCCGCAGTCCGGCCGCCGACATCGTGGTGACCGGGCGCACGGGGCTGCGTGCAAAGGACTACGACCAGCAGATGCGGGTGACCCCCCACGCCGGGGCGACCCTGCCCATCGTGGGCGCGCTGGCGGCAGGCCCGGTCGGCGCAGCCGCCGGGCTGGTCATGCAGGGCATCCTCGACAAGCCGATCGGCAAGGCGGTGGTGCGCCGCTACGAGGTAAAGGGGAGCTGGGACAAGCCCGAAATCCGCTGGATCCCGCGCGACTCGCCGCCGGCCGGCGGCGCGGCAGGGTCGCGGGACGAAGCAGGCGAGGCGGGGAAAGGCGGCAGCTGAGGCCGTGCCGACGCCGCAGGCAGGCGGTCGACGTTGCGCGGCGGCGGGTTGTGCCCCAGCATGCGCGGCCCCACCTTGGGTGCTGCAGCATCGCGCGCCCGGCGCCCCCGGTCGACCGGCGGCGCCGCCCAGCCTTCCCTTAACGGACCGCTCCCCCACAGCCCAAGCCCGACCT
>JAEZQS010000131.1 GCA_023412995.1 Pseudomonadota bacterium | reverse complement strand
CCATTTTCCTGGGCGTAGATCGCCAGCACGGCGGCCATCGGCACGTGCACCGACTGGCTGACGCCGCTGAAGCGGGCGAGGAAGGCGACGTGGTCGTTGGCGATCTCGAAGCGCGTCACCGCGCGCGCGGCGATGTTCAGGACCACGCGTCCTTCGCGCGCGCTCCCCGGCGGCACGCGCACGCCTTCGGCAGCGGCATCGACCAGCAGGTAGGGGGTGAGGCCGTTGTCGCTGATCCACTCGTACAGCGCCCGCACCAGGTAGGGGCGGTTGGATGTCATCGTGACGGCCACGGGATCTTCCGGTGAAAGGAGTCGGAGCAGCGACGGGGTTGCTCAGGGGTGGAGCGCCTTTTCCTCGAGAGTCAGGCTGCGGGCGAAGCCCTGGCTGCGAAAGATCCGCTCGCCATAGTCGATGATGGGCTGCGCCTCGCGCGGCAGCTGCACGCCCAGCGCCCCGAGGCGCCAGACCAGCGGCGCCAGCGCGCAGTCGGCCAGGCTGATTTCCGGGCTCAGGAAAAAGCGCGACGCCTTGAAGGCGCCCGCGTTCTTCAGCAGGTCCTCGCGCAGCGCCTTGCGTGCCGCGTCCGCGCCGCGCCCGCCCGCCTCGATGTCGTCCAGCAGCGTCAGCCAGTCGTTCTCGATCCGCACGATCGCCAGCCGCAGGCGGGCGCGGGAGAGCGGATCCACCGGCATCAGCGGCGGGTGGGGGTAGCGTTCGTCCAGGTACTCGCAGATGACGCTGGTGTCGTAGAGCACCAAGTCGCGGTCCACCAGGGTCGGGACCGAGTTGTAGGGGTTGAGGTCCAGCAGGTCCTCGGGCGGGTTGTCCAGGTCGACCACCACGTGGTCGTAGGTGACCCCCTTGGCAGCCAGGGTCATCCGCACCCGGTGGCAGTGCACGCAATCGCGTGCCGAATACAGCGTCAGGACCGTGCGCGAACGCTGGTTCAATGCCATGCTGGATTCCCCGTTCCCGTCCCGGATCACGCCCCCTGCCCCCGGAATGTACTACGCGCGCTGCCGGGCGCCTAGCTTGGCGGCCCGGACGGGCGACGGCCGCGCGCGCGGCGCGGCGGCCGTGCCGATGCGGCGGTCAGTGCACGTCCTTCCAGTATTCACGCTTGAGGAACCACGCCAGGAGGGTGAATGCGGCCAGGTACAGCAGCACCCACACGCCCATGGATTCGCGCTTGAGCGCCGCCGGTTCGCCCACGTATTGCAGGAAAGCCGTCAGGTCGCGCACCGAACGGTCGAACTGCTGCGCCGTCTGCCGGCCCGGCGTGCGGATTTCCAGGGACTCCACCACGTCTTCGCCTTCGTGGCCGCTGGCCATGACCGGCACCTGCAGCCCCTGCAGCTCCCACAGCGCGTTGGGCATGGACACGTTCGGGAACAGCGTGTTGTTCCAGCCGAGCGGGCGCGTCGGGTCGAGGTAGAACGACTTGAGGTACGTGTAGATCCAGTCGGCGCCCTTGGCGCGTGCCTCCAGCGAGAGGTCGGGCGGCGCCTTGCCGAACCAGCCGGTGGCGAGGGCGGCGGGCATGTGGCTGACTGCCTGCTCGCCCACCTTCACGCCGGTGAACAGCAGGTTCGCCTCCACGTCGGCCGGATCGAGCTTGAGGTCTTCGGCCATGCGCGAGTAGCGCAGGTACTGCAGCGAGTGGCAGCCCGAGCAGTAGTTGAAGAACAGGCGCGCGCCGCGCTGCATCGCGGCGGTGTCGTCCAGGCTCACGTTGGCGGACTGCAGGCCGCCGCCTTCCGACGCGATGGCGGGAGCGGCCAGGCCGAACAGGGCCAGCACGAGGAGGGCGACTCGGACCATCGGTGCATGCTTCATGGTGGGATGGACCATTTCCTTAGTCATGCGTCGTCACCCGCTCCGGCACCGCGCGGGTGCGTTCGAAGCCGAACCAGGTATAGACGACGAGGAACACGAAGAAGCCGAAATACACCAGGGTCCAGAAGCGGCCGAACAGGTTCTCGATGAAGGTCACGTCGGCATCGGCGCCGAACCACTGCGGGATCATCTCGGCGCTGACGCCGGCGCCGACTGCCGCCAGCATGATGAAGGACAGTGCGAACAGCGCCAGCGCGACGCGGTAGCCGGTGCCGCGGTAGCGGATCGACTTGACCGGGCCGCGGTCCAGCCATGGCATCAGGAACAGCAGCGCGATCGAGGCGAACATCGCGATCACGCCCCAGATGGCGCTGCCGAAGAACGAGGGCACCATGCGCAGGATCGCGTAGAAGGGCGTGAAGTACCACACCGGCTTGATGTGCGCGGGCGTGGCGAGATTGTTGGCCGGGATGAAGTTGTCGTGTTCGAGGAACCAGCCACCGAAGGTCGGCGCGTAGAAGATGATGAACGCGGCAATCAGCAGGAAGAAGCCGGTGCCGAACAGGTCCTTGACCGTGTAGTACGGATGGAAGGCGATGCCGTCGAGCGGGATGCCGTTGGCATCCTTGCGCGCCTTGATCTCCACCCCGTCGGGGTTGTTGGAACCGACCTCGTGCAGTGCCGCCAGGTGCAGCACCCCCAGCAGCAGCAGCACCAGCGGCAGCGCCACCCCGTGCAGGGCGAAGAAGCGGTTGAGGGTGGCGTCGGCAGGCAGGTAGTCGCCCATGATCCACTCGACCAGCGTGTCGCCGATCCACGGGATGGTGCCGAACAGCGAGATGATCACCTTGGCGCCCCAGAACGACATGTTGCCCCACGGCAGCACGTAGCCCATGAAGGCTTCGGCCATCAGCACCAGGAAGATCAGCATGCCGAGCAGCCACACCAGCTCGCGCGGCTTCTTGAACGAGCCGTACATCAGGCCGCGGAACATGTGCAGGTAGACGACCACGAAGAACAGCGACGCACCGGTCGAGTGCATGTAGCGGATCAGCCAGCCCCAGCTGACGTCGCGCATGATGTACTCGACCGAGGCGAACGCTTCCGCCGCGTTCGGCTTGTAGTTCATGGTGAGGAAGATGCCGGTCAGGATCTGGTTGACCAGCACCAGCAGCGCGAGCGATCCGAAGTAGTACCAGAGATTGAAGTTCTTCGGCGCGTAGTAGCCGCTCGTGTGCGAGGACAGGAACGAGATGACCGGCAGGCGGTCCTCGATCCAGGCCAGCACGCGGTTGTCGGGGTGCACGCGCGTCGTGGTGGTCGCCATCACGCCTCCTCCCCGGGGTTCACGCCGATCATGATGTGGCTGTCGTCGACGAACCGGTATGGCGGCACCGCGAGGTTCGCCGGCGCCGGCACGCCGTCGTACACGCGCCCGGCGATGTCGTAGCGCGACTTGTGGCACGGGCAGTAGAAACCGCCCTTCCAGTGCGGGTCGAACGGCTCGGGCTTGAGCTCGGGGAAGAAATCGGGGACGCAGCCGAGGTGGGTGCAGATGCCGGTGACGACCAGCCACTCGGGCTTGATCGAACGGTACTCGTTCTGCGCGTACTCCGGCTGCTGCGCCGCGTTCTCGGATTTCGGGTCGCGCAGCTGCGAATCCACTTCCTGCAGCGTCGCCAGCTGCGCCGGCGTGCGGTTGACGACGAACACGGGCAGGCCGCGCCAGGCAAAGGTGACCTTCTGGCCCGGCTCGATCTTGCCGATGTCGGCAACCACCGGGGCACCGGCGGAGCGCGCCGCCGCGCTCGGCTCCCACGATTTGACGAAGGGAACCGCCGCGAGCACGAGGCCCGCGCCGCCGACGACGGAAGTCGTCGCGGTCAGGAATCGACGGCGTCCCTTGTCCACCACAGCATCGTTTGCCATCAGTACTCCGCCGCAAACTCAGGAAAAAGGCTGGCATGCCCGCAGGCGCGCAGTTCGCGTGCTGCGCGGCCATCCGGACCGCGTTGGGAAGGCCCCAAAATCGTGATAGTTTAACGAACGCCCATGCCCCGTACAATCAAGCCGGCGGGGCCATTGCGGCACGGCACGGGTCGCGACGGCAACGGCGCGCACGTGCCGGCATGCCGCGCCCTCCGCGCCGCCCACCCTACCCGCCATGCGCACCCGCACCCGCCACCTGCTCCTCTTCCTCGGCCGCTGCATCGTCGCCGGACTGGCGGCCGCGTTCGTGGTGAGCGTGGTCGCCCCCGGACTGGTGGCGCGCCTGCGCGGCGAGCCGGCAACCCCTGTCGTCGCCACCGTTCCGGCATCCGGCGGCGGGCCGATGTCCTATGCCGCCGCGGTGGCGCGCGCGTCGCCCTCGGTGGTGAATATCTACGCCAACAAGATCACCACCGACCGCAACTTCTATCGCATCCGCGACCCGCTCACGCAGCGCCTGCTCGGTTACGTGCCCGGACCGATCCGCAAGCGCAACGACCAGAGCCTCGGTTCGGGCGTGATTTTCAGCGCCGATGGCTACGTGCTGACCAACAACCACGTCATCAGTGGCGCCGACGACATCCAGGTGCTGCTCGATGACGGACGGGTGTCGCAGGCACAGGTGATCGGCACCGATGCCGAGACCGACCTCGCGGTGCTGCGCATCGACGCCGACGACCTGCCGGCGATCGTGGTGGCCGACGAGGCCGGCACCAATGTCGGCGACGTGGTGCTCGCCATCGGCAACCCGGTCGGGCTCGGAAAGACGGTCACCATGGGCATCGTCAGCGCTACCGGGCGGCAGCTCAAGATGAGCGCCTACGAGGATTTCATCCAGACCGACGCGGCGATCAACGCCGGCAATTCCGGCGGCGCGCTGGTCGATGCGCTGGGCGAGCTGATCGGCATCAACACCGCGATCTACCCGCGCACGCCCACGGCCGACGGCCGCGGCGTCTACACCGCCGGTGCCGAGGGCATCGGCTTCGCGATCCCGGTGGCCACCGCCAAGGAAGTACTCGAACAGATCATCGAGCACGGCCACGTCATTCGCGGCTGGATCGGCGCCGACTACGTCGACGTGCCGCCGGCCGCCGGCGCGACCGCGCGCCAGCAGGGCGTGCTGGTCGTGCGCGTCATCCCGGAAAGCCCGGCCGCCCATGCCGGGCTGCTGCCCGGCGACCTGCTGCTCAAGCTGGACGGCGTCGCCATCAGCGACCAGTTCGACCTGCGCAACCGCGAAGCGGCCCTCGCCCCGGGGACGCGCGTGCGCCTGGAAGGCCTGCGCGGCAACCGCGCGTTCGCCCTCGACGTCACCCTCGTGCAGCGGCCGGCACCTAGCGTGACGGGGGCGTAAGGGCCGGGAATGGGGAATGGGGAATGGGGGCAGCGCGACCAGCGCCGCAGGACCGCGGATAACCGCTTCAACCATTCCCTATTCCCTATTCCCTATTCCCTAGCCCCTGCCCTACATCGCCTTGGCGTAGCGGTCCCTCAGCGTGGCGACGCGCTGCACGTAGACCTGGGTCTCGTCGTAGGGCGGCACGCCGCCGTACTTCTGCACCGCTCCGGGACCGGCGTTGTAGGCGGCGGTGGCGAGCTGGGCGTCGCCGTTGAAGTTCTTCAGCAGCTGGGCGAGGTAACGGGCGCCGCCGCGGATGTTCTGTGCGGCGTCGAAGGCGTCGGCAACCCCGAGGTCGTTGGCCGTGCCGGGCATCAGCTGCATCAGTCCCTGGGCACCCTTGGACGACATGGCCATCGGGTTGAAGGCCGATTCGGCGTGGATCACCGCGCGCAGCAGCGAGCCGTCGACACCGTAATCGGCCGCCGCCGCGGCAATCTCGTCCTTGTAGGCGTCGAGGTTGAGCGCGGTGCGGGCGAAATCGATGGTGGAATGGAGATCGCAGGCGACGCAGGTCGCGATGTAGGTGAAGAGCACCGAGAACGCCGAGCCACGGGGCTTCACGTTGGTGTATTCGGTGATGCCGCCCTTGCGTTCCACTTTGTAGACGGCGCCGCGCAGGATGCGCGACGACGGCTTTGCCTTGGCGACCACCAGCGGCGCCGCGGCAGGCGCGCTGGCCGGCACGGCGGCAGCGGCAGCGGGCGCCGGCAATCCGGCGGCAGGCGCCGTGGTTGCCGCCATGGCCGACACGGCCTGGAAATCCGCCCTTGCGGGCGGGTTCTCCTCGTAACGCC
>JAEZQS010000085.1 GCA_023412995.1 Pseudomonadota bacterium | reverse complement strand
GACGTATAGCTCGGCAAATGGGGTGATCGGGGGGGGATGCACTCGGTCAAGGTGGTTGGGGGTTCGAGCGCAGCAAAAACCTATAGGAGACGCAAACCAGAGTCAGGGAGGGGGAAAGATGTTCCATCGTATACGCTCCACAGGGGCAGTGTTGTTGCAAGTCGTCGCGCTTTCGCTCGCATTGCCCCTGCATGCACAGGACTACCGCTCCGACCAGGGCATCTACGTGCTGCCGAGCACGGCACCGGGCGCGCCTTCAGCCAGTGACATTGTCACGTGGTACTACACGCCGCCGGGCAAGCGGTCGCCTACGCCACCGTTGCAGGCGCTCACGGTCGGCAGCCCGGCACTCGCAAACTACCTGTTGCCGCTGCGCGCAGAAGGCGACCTGCTCGCGCGCCTATCGTCAAATCCTACATCGGCGCGCGCCAAGCTCGAACGCTACATCGTGGTCTGGTACCCCGCCGGTACCGATCGCAGCATTCCACTTGCAGCATTGCAGGCGGACCCTTATGTCGCCGCGGCCTACCTGGTGCCGTCGAATACGTGGTGGGTACGGATCCAACCCACCAGGATTCCGATCGCGACGGCCTCCTGGACCGGGTCGAGATGCCGCTGATCGGTGTGCCCACCGGCGATCCCTGCGATGGCGGCGATGTAGCGCTGCATTGTGGTGCCGATGTGATCTTCCGGGACAGTTTCGAATGAAAAGCCGTATCCCTGTTTCACACCGTAGCCAGGCGCTCGCGGCGTTCGATGCGGCGGTACACCTGCCAGGCGAGGAATCCGACGAGGGTCGAGACGAAGGCGCCGAGGGCGAGGCGGAACACGTTCGCCGACAGCAAGGGCGCGAGGGCACCCGCAACGGCGGCGCTGATCAGCAGGCTGACGAAGGCCTGCACCGATGAAACGCCGCCGCGATGGTGGGGGAAGCGGTCGAGCAGCAGCAGGGTGAGGGTGGGGAAGTTGATGCCGATGCCGATCGCGTGCAGGCCGACCGGGAGCACCGACCACGGCAGCCGCGGCTGCGGCAGCACGAGGGCAACCAGCAGGTTGAGCGCGGAGGCGCCGAGCATGATCGCGTAGCCGAGACGCACGGTCGCGTTGGCGCTCATGCGGCCGGCAATGCGCCCCGAAACGAAGGCGCCGAGCATCAGGCCGCTGATCGCCGGGACGAACAGCCAGGCGAAATGCTGTGCATCGAGCTGGAGCAGGCCGAGCACGAATGCCGGCGCAGAGGAGATGTAGACCCACAGGGCGTTGAAGTTGAGCGAGCCGGCCAGCGCCAGCGGGAAGAACGCACGGTCGCGGAGGATCAGGCGATAGGTGCGGCCGAGTTCGCGCAGCGAGAGGACGGTGCGCTGTTCGCGCGCGTGGGTCTCCGGCAGCAGCCACAGGCACGCCAGCCACAGCACCAGCGCGAAGCCTGCCAGCAGCCAGAAGATCATCGGCCAGCGGGCAAAGGCGATCACCCAGCCACCGACGATGGGTGCCACGGCGGGCGCGACGCCGAAGATCATCGACACCGTCGACATGAGTTTCTGCGCTTCGACGCCATCGAAGCAGTCGCGGATGATGGCGCGCCCGACGATCAGCCCTGCGCCAGCCGACATGCCCTGCAGCGCGCGGAAGGCGAGGAGCGTCTCGATCGAGCGCGCAAGCGCGCAGCCGATGGAGGCCAGCGTGAACACGACCACGCCCGCGAGGATGACGCGGCGGCGACCCAGCGCGTCGGAAAACGGGCCGTGCAGCAGCGACATCAGCGCGTACGCGGCCATGTAGGCGCTGATCGTCTGCTGCATGGCCAGCGGGCTGGCATGCAGGTCCGCCGCGATCGCCGGGAATGCCGGGAAGATCGTGTCGATGGAGAACGGCCCGAACATCGCCAGCGCCGCAAGCAGCGGTGCCAGCAGTCGGCGGCGGGGAATCGGCTGGTTCACGGCTGGCAGCATCAGGGGGGCGCGTAGGCTACCTCGCCACCTGCCCGCGGCACAGGGCGGAGGGGCACGGACAGCGGGTACCGGCTCTGGCGTGGGAGGGTTTCAGTCCGATCGGGATCGCAAGGGCATCGCGGCTGAAGCCGCTCCCACAACAGCAGGTGCCCGGTGGCGTGGGAGGGACTTCAGTCCCGATCTCGATCGCAAGGGGTGCCCGCTGGCGTGGGAGGGACTTCAGTCCCGATCGGGATTGCAGGGGCATCGCGGCTGAAGCCGCTCCCACAACAGCCGGTGCCCGGTGGCGTGGGAGGGCTTCAGTCCCGATCTCGATCGCAAGGGGTGCCCGCTGGCGTGGGAGGGACTTCAGTCCCGATCGGGATCGCAGGGGCATCGCGGCTGAAGCCGGCTCCTGCGCATAAAAAAAGGCCGGACCCGGGGGTCCGGCCTTTCATGCCGCAAGCGGCGTTGCGTCAGGGAAGCACGATCTCGAAGCCGTCGGTGAAGATGGTGTCGAGCACGTCCGCGCTGCAGGTGACCGCCACATTGGTGATGTCGACGGCGCCGACCGTACCGGTGCCGTTGGCGACGGTGCAGGTCTGCGCGGGATTGGTGGGTTGCACCGCCACCGTCACCGCGTAGGACTCGCCTTGCTCGAGTTCCTGCGTGAAGGTGAACGCGCCGTCGGCGGCCACCGGCAGGCTGGAGGTGCCGTTGAGCGAAAGCACCAGTCCGCTGCCGGCCAGGCCGGAAACGGTGCCGCCGACGCTGTAGGTCGCGACCGGCACGCCCACCTGCAGCGTGTAGTCCTCCGCCTGGCCCCAGCCGTCCGTGTTGCACGGGCCCGCCGCGGCGTTGTACTTCTTCGTGACGCGCATGCGCGTGGTGCCATCCAGCGCGCCAGCCGGGACGGCGACGTTGGCCACCGCCTGCTGGCCGTCGGTTCCGGTGGAATTGACGATGCTGCCGATCGGGTAGGTTTCGCCGGCGTCGGTGAAGTCGCCGTCCTGGTTCCAGTCGATGAAGGTGGTCACCACGGTGGTGTAGCTGCCGTCCGTGTTGCCTTCCACCGCCATCTCGACCGAGGTGCCCTGCATGACGCTGCCGATGATGCCGGTGAAGTCCTCCAGCGCGGGCGAACCGTTGATCTCGGCGCTGGTGGTGTTGTCGATGCCGTCGAACAGCACGTGGGTGATCGGCTCGACGTTGTTCGACACGCTCCAGGCGCAGTACGGCTCGGGGAAGGTCTGCCCCGTGGTGAAGGTGAACACCGGCGACATCGCGCCGTCACCGCAGGGGCTGTTCGCCTGCACGCGCCAGAAGTACGTCGTCAGTGGCTGCAGCGGCGCGTCCGGTGTCCAGCTGGCGCCGGTCGGGGTGCCACTGGCGACCACGTTGGTGAATGCCGCGTCGGTGGCCACCTGGATGGTGTAATGCACCGCATTGGCATCGGCGCTCCAGCTGAAGGTCGGCTGGCGCGCGACGCCGCTGGCACCGTTCGCCGGTGCGCTCAGCGCGGTGGAGCCCGGCTGGCCGGAAGCGACCTGCACCTCGAACGTGCCTTCCTTCACCACCGGCGGGACCTGGTCGTCGGTGCCGCGCACCAGCACCTCGTAGGTGCCGTTGGCGGCGCCCGGCTGGGTGCCGAGCGTCAGCACCGAGGTGGCGCTGCCGTCGGGCGGGACGGTCACCGGGTTGGGCGAGAACAGGCCGCCGGTGAACACGGCGTTGTCCAGGCCCGGCAGGCTGAGGGTGACGGCCTGGCTGTAGCCGGTGACCGAGGTCACCGTGATGGTGGCCGGATCGATCGACTGGCCGGCGCAGGCGTACTGCGTGCCGGTGGGGACATTCACGCGGTAGTCCGGCCCGGGCGAATCGGCGAAGCCGCCGACGCCCCACACGTCGACCGTGGTGCGGTGGTCGGTGTAGATGGCCATGATGTCGTTCATCGCCATGTCCATGCCGTTGTAGTCGCCCCACTCCATGGAGGAGTTGATCTTGGGCGAGGTGACGGTGGTCAGGCGACGCGGCGTTTCCCAGGTCTGGGCGCCGTCGGTGGAGAACGTGTAGTACAGGTCGACGCCGGCGCGGTTGGTGCTGTGGCGGGTGTCGTAATAGACCACGTGCACGCGGCCGTACTCGTCCACCTTCAACCATTCCTGGTAGCGGTCGACCGTCTGCGCGTCATCCGTGGAATGCGGCGTGGTCACCGTCCAGGTGGCGCCGTGGTCGCGCGAGTAGGCCACCTGCACGCGGGCGTGGTTGTTGGCCGGGTTGTTGCCGTCGGTGTCGTAGGTGTCGGGCCAGGCGACGTACAGGCTGTCGGCGTACGGGCCGTTGCTGAGGTCGGCGTCGGCGGCGACGTAGATGAAGGCGTTGCGCGTGTCCATCGAGGGCAGCGGGAAATCGAAGCTGGCCTTGGTGTCGGCGACCTTGATGCCGGCGCCGAACGAGACGCCGCCGTCGGTCGACTTCACCACGCGGATCTGGCGCCCGCCGGTGGACGGGAAGAAGTAGTAGACGTTGCCCGACTTGTCGCTGGCGATGTCGCTGCCGATGCCGAGGAAGCCGGAATCCAGCGTCTGCGGCGTGCTGAAGGTGAGGCCCTTGTCGGTCGAACGGGCGAACTTCTGCACGTTGCTCTGGTGCCAGGACACGTAGATGTTGTCCTTGTAGGGCGAGCCGGGGAAGGAATCGACGTGCAGGTATTCCTTGTCCGAGCCGCCGCTCACCAGCGAGGCGCTCTGCGTCCAGGTCTGGCCCTTGTCGAGCGAGCGGAAGAAGGACACGCCGCAACCGGCGCCGCAGCTCATCAGGGAGGAGGTGTAGGCGATCTGGCCATCGGTGGACCAGCCGACCGTCGCATCGCAGCAGGTGCTGCCCGGCAGGCTGATGGCGTTGCTCCAGGTCGCGCCGCCGTCGGTCGAGCGCCACATCTTCTGGCCGCTGCCGGGGCCGTTGCTGCCCGCGATGACGTAGTTGGTGTCGACCGGGTTCACCGCGATGGCGGTTTCCTCGGCGCCGACCGGATTGGTGATCTTGACCTCGCCGGTGACGAAGCGCGGCCAGTTCTCGCCCATTTCCTCGAGCTCTTCTTCCTCGAAGACCTCGAAGTGGCGGTCGTCGATGCGCCGGATGCCGCGGTACGTCTTGCCGTTGATCAGCAGGCCGTCGAAGCGCTGCAGGAAGGTGTTGACCGCGCTGCGCGGATACTGCGCCGGGCCGTCGGTGCCGAGGACGACGCCGGTGCGCGCGGCTTCCTTGCGCATCCACACGCGGAAGAAGGCCGGGATCGGGTCGCGCGCCTCGGTCTCCGCCTTCGGCAGGAGCGCCAGGTCGGCGGCGGTCAAGGCGTAGTTGCGGTCGTCCCACGGGCCGAACCGCATCAGGCTGGCGTAATCGACGGTCGGATCGACGCCCCTCGACTGGTTGACCTGGATGTCGATGACGCGTGCGTTGACGGCGAAGGCCGCAACGAAGCTAAAGAGTATCCCGAGCCCGACACGGGCCCAAATGGCTTTGACTGGCATGATTTCCCCGGTGAAGTTCTGGCGGCGTGAAGGCGTTCCTGGCCGTAGCGCGGCACGGGGGCCTGGGCACCCGGCGGGCGGCAGCTCGACGCAGTGGGACGGTTTCGCGGCGCAAGCGCAGGATCAGCCGGACACCATCGACGAGCGACCCGATTAAATCGCCATCCGCCCCAAGTTGCAAACGATCGGCCGCGCGGAGTAGTCCAAAAGTCGCACGCGGCACCATGCCAGCCGGAGGAACGTGACCGACGTCACGCTTGTCGGTCATCGCGGGCTCGACTGGCAGGCTCGCGCACGATCAGGAGCAAGCGCGTGGGCCATGAACGCAGCCGGAGGCCTTCTCCGAATCCCCGCGTGCCCGTGTCAGGCTTGGGATTCCGCTCGCCCCTCGGCCTTCACCCTTCTATCATCGCCACGGGCCACCCGACTGACCGTCGCGACGCCGCGCCCGCGCCCATCGCAGCGCGCCTGCAAGGACCAGCCCCATGCACCCGGTTCATTTCCTTGCCGTTGGAGTCGGCGCCGCCCTGGGTGCGGTGCTCCGCTGGCTGCTGGGGCTCTCGCTCAACGCCGTCCTGCCATCGATGCCGCTCGGCACCCTCGCCGCCAACCTGCTGGGGGCGCTGCTGATGGGCGTCGCCATGGGCATGCTGGCGCCGTTCGAAGCCCTGCCGGTGGCCTGGCGGCTGGCGCTCACCACGGGCTTCCTTGGCGGCCTCACCACCTTCTCCACGTTCTCCGCCGAGACCGCGAGCCTGCTGCTGCGCGAGCAGTATGCCTGGGCGGCAGCCGTCATCGGCGCGCACCTGGTGGGGTCGCTGGCGATGACCCTGGGCGCGTTTGCGGTCGTGCGCAGCCTGCTGCGCGCCTGATCGCGGGCCGGCCGGCGCGGCAGCAACGCGGCAAACACCATCCCCACCCCAACCCTCCCCTTGAAGGGGAGGGCTTAAGAGCGCGCGAACGGACACGCGTGCTGCCGCGGTGACGGGGCGAACACCATTCCCACCCCAACCCTCCCCTTGAAGGGGAGGGCTTCAAGAGCGGGCGAACGGACAAGCGTGCTGCCGCGGTGACGGGGCGGACACCATCCTCACCCAACCCTCCCCTTGAAGGGGAGGACTTCAGGCGCGCGACGCGTCGCGGCAGCGGAAATCGGCAGCCTGAGGCGCTACGCTTCGGGATCGCCAGAACGGATCCCGCCATGGCCATGCCGCATTCATCCGATCGAGTCCGCTCCCTGCTTGCGATGGCGGGGGTCCGCGTCGGCGGGCCGATGCCGACCGACATCCGGGTGAACGACGAGCGCCTTTACGCGCGCGTGCTCTCGCAGGGATCCCTCGGCCTTGGCGAGGCGTACATGGACGGCTGGTGGGATGCCGAGAACCTGGACGGCTTCCTCTTCAAGCTGATCGACGCGCGACTGGACGAGAAGGTCGGCACCCTGCAGGACGCCTGGCTGTTCCTCAAGGCGCGCCTGGTCAACCTGCAGCGCGGCCGCCGTGCGTACGTCGTCGGCGAACGCCACTACGACCTCGGCAACGACCTGTTCCAGGCCATGCTGGGCAAGCGCCTGGTCTACAGCTGCGGCTACTGGAAGGACGCCACCGACCTCGACGCCGCGCAGGAAGCCAAGCTCGACCTGATCTTCCGCAAGCTCGGCCTCGCCCCGGGCATGCGCGTGCTGGATATCGGTTGCGGCTGGGGCGAAGCGCTCAAGCTGGCGGCCGAGCGCCACGGCGTCAGCGGCGTCGGCATCACGGTGTCGCAGGAGCAGGCGGTGTTCGCCCGCGAACTGTGCCGCGGATTGCCGGTGGAGATCCGCGTGCAGGACTACCGCGAGCTGGACGAGCGCTTCGACCGCGTGCTGTCGGTCGGCATGTTCGAGCATGTCGGGGTCAAGAACTACCGCACCTACTTCGAGGTGGCGCGCCGCTGTACCGCCAACGATGGCCTGTTCCTGCTGCACTGCATCGGTTCGAACGTCTCCTCCAACCACACCGACCCGTGGATCGCGAAGTACATCTTCCCCAACTCCATGGTGCCCTCGGCGGAGCAGATCGCGGCCTGCGTCGAAGGAACCTTCGTCACCGAGGACTGGCACAACTTCGGCGCGGACTACGACCGCACCCTGATGGCGTGGCGCGCCAACTTCGACGCGGCATGGCCGCGCCTCGCGGAACGCTACGGCGAGCGTTTCCGCCGCATGTGGCGCTTCTACCTGTCCGCCTCCGCCGCCGTGTTCCGCGCCCGCCACGACCAGCTGTGGCAGCTGGTGCTGTCGCCCGACGGCGTGCCGGGCGGGTACCGCGCGCCGCGCTGAGG
>JAEZQS010000106.1 GCA_023412995.1 Pseudomonadota bacterium | reverse complement strand
AGGCCGTCGCGCGGCCAGGCCAGCGCCCAGCAGAGCAGCCGGCCGGCGAGCACGAACGCCAGCAGCACGCGCCAGCGCAACCGGTCGTCGAGGAAACGTTGCACCGGCGGCACCCGCATCGCGCGGCCGCCGCACCGCTGCTGCCCAATCCAGGCGAGGAACGGCACGATCTGCAGCTGCATGCCGGTGACCAGCAGTGGCAAGCCGATGCCGAGTGCCAGCATGCCGGCCGCGACAGCCGCGTTTCCGCCACGAATGAGGCCTGCCGCAGCGAGTACCAGCACGAAGGCGCCGGACGTCCAGAATCCCCGCAATGGCGCGTTGCGCACGCGCGGCGCGCGCCATTGCAGCCAGGCGACGCCAAGCGCGAACGCGAGGGTCGCGAGCGCAACGCCGATTCGAAGCACGCGCGGTTCGCCGAGGACGGTCCATGCCGTCGAGCCCGCTGCCAGCAGCAGCCCCAGCGCCACCAGCCAGACCGCCTGCAGCCTGGCCGGCACGTCGCCGGTGCCCTGGAACATCGGCACCACGACACGTCCCACGCTGGCGAGCAGCACCAACACCCAGCCAGCCACGCCCCACGCGGCATGCACGTCCGCCAGCGCCGGCAGCGGCTGCGCGCTGCGCACGCGTCCGCCCAGCAACAGCGCCAGCGACGCGCCCAGTGCCGCCGTCACCAGCGCCGCCGCCAGCGCAGTGCCGATGCCGGCGCGCAGCAGCCGTTGCCCCCCCGCCCGCACCAGCCCGGGCAGCAGCATGGCGAGCAGCAGGACGAACGCGCCCGGCGCGACCACGGCGGCGAGCGACAGCAGCGGTGGCGACATGAGGTACAGCCCGGCGACCAGTGCCAGCGCGCCCGTGTTCAGCAACGCATGCAGTACCCGCCCGGCCAGTGCACCGCCGCGCACGCGCACGCCGGCAGCGACCGGCAGGAACTGCAGCAGGCTGCCGAACATCGCATTGCCGAGCACGCCGAGCGCAACGGCGTGGGTAGCCGCGAGCAGCGCCGGATCCCAGCGCGCGCGCAGCATCGATGCGCCGTGCAGCGAGAGCAGGATCCCCGCCAGCATGCCCCACGCGGGCGTCGAAAGCAGGAAGCGCCGCGGCAGGTCGACGCGCGGGGCGCGGTCAACCGCCAGGCGTGCCATGGCTGGCTGGATGCCCGATCACCACGCGTGCGCCGCCCGCGGGGAGTTGCTCGACGCGGTGGTGCACCCCGCGCGCCCGCAGCGCGTCCAGCAACGGCAGTGGCACCAGCGGGGTGAGGACGCTCACGCACTCACCCGGTGCGAGCGCGCCGGCCGCGGCAAGTGCCCGCACCATCGGCTCCGGCGCGGGCAGCGCGCGCAGGTCCAGTTCCACCATGTCGGGCGTGCTGCCGTGCATGCGCGCAGTACACCCGGATGCGCGGCGCCGTGCGCTGACTTGGGTCAAGGCATCGCCGCGGCCGTAGAATGACACTTCGCGTGCGAACGGCAACGACATCGGCCGTCGTGCGAACGGCAACACATCGGCGCTCCGCAGGTGGCGGTCGCCACGACGCGGAGGAGACGGGCAGATGGAGGATCGAGCACGGGTGCAGCCCGGGCGGCCGGCGATCGACGTGAAGGTGCAGCACACGGGGCCGGCACTGGCATCCGCGGCGGATCGCTCCCTGCTGGCCGCGATGGCCGACCTGCCCGCGCTGCTCGCCAGCGCGCCGCACCGGCTGATGTTCCTTGCCGGCGCCTGCGCGGTGATCGTCTCGATGGCCTGGTGGGCGTGTTCGCTCGCGGCCGGCTATTTCGTCCTGTCGTTCCCGCCAGCACCCGTGCCGCCCGGCTGGGCGCACGCGGTGTTCACCCAGTACGGCATGCTGCCGCTCTTCATGTTCGGCTTCCTGCTGACGGTGTTCCCGCGCTGGATGGGACAGCCGCCGCTGTCGCGGCGGCAGTACGCACCGGTGTTCGCCGGAATGTTCGGCGGCTACCTTCTGGTGCACCTGGGGTTGCTCGACCTGCGCCCGCTGCTGCTGGCAGGCATCGGCCTGATGCTGGCCGGCTGGATCGCGGGGCTGGTCGCGCTCGGCGGCGTGCTGGCGCGCAACGGCGCGAAGGACCGCCATGCACTGTCGTGCTTCGTCGCGCTGGTGCTGGGTGCGTGCGGGCTGGCGGCGTTCGGCGCGTTCGCGCTCGGCGCGCCATGGCAGCTGGCCTACGTTTCGATCAAGATCGGCACGTTCGGGCTGCTGCTGCCGGTCTACTTCACCGTCTGCCACCGCATGGTGCCCTTCTTCAGCGCCAGCGTGGTCGGCGCCGGCTATCGCGTGTTCCGGCCGGACTGGAGCCTGCCGGTGCTGTGGCTGCTGCTGCTCGTCCACCTCGGTCTCGACCTCACCCACCGCCAGGACTGGCTGTGGCTGGCGGACGCACCGCTCGCGGTGCTGTTCCTGGTGCACGCGATCGGCTGGCAGCCATGGAAATGCCTGAAGCCGGGGCTCCTTGCTGCGCTGCACGTGGCCTTCGCGTGGCTGCCGCTGGCGTTCGCGTTGTATGCCGCGCAAAGCCTGCTCGCGTTCGCCGACCAGGGCTTCCTGCTCGGGCGCGCACCGGTACATGCGCTCACCATCGGCTTCTTCGGCTCCATGCTGGTGGCGATGGTCACGCGCGTCACCCACGGCCACTCGGGGCGTCCGTTGCAGATGGGCCCGATCCCGTGGCTCACCTTCGCCCTGCTGCAGCTGGTGGCGGTGGTCCGCATCGTCGCCGAACTCGTGCCCGACGGTCCGCGCTGGCTGGTGGTTGCCGCCTTCGGCTGGTTGCTCGCGTTCCTGCCGTGGGTGCTGCGCTCGCTCTGGATCTACGCCTCGCCGCGGCTGGACGGCCGCCCCGGCTGACCCTGCGGCAGCACTTCGGCGAGCACGCGCGCGAGTTCCTCCTGCTGCAGCGGTTTCACCACATGGGCGTGGAACCCGGCCGATTCGCTCGCCTGGCGGTCGCTCTCCTGGCCATAGCCGGTGAGCGCGATCAGCCGCGGCGGGCGCGGCATCTTCGCGGTGACCTCGCGCGCCACCTCGAGTCCGCTGAGGCCCGGCAGCCCGATGTCGAGGAACACGGCGTCCGGCCGGTCGCGGTCGATCGCCGCGAGTGCCGCCACGCCATCGTGCACCGTCGTGGCCTCGTAACCCATCAGCTGGAGCAGCAGCACCAGTGTCGCTGCCGAGTCGAGGTTGTCCTCCACCACCAGGATGCGGCCCTTGGCCGCGCCCGCGGCCGGACCGCCGTCCGATTCGCGCGGCGGCGGCGCCGGGATGGTCGGCAGCTTCACGACGAACTCGCAGCCCTGGCCGGGCTTGCCGCTGCTGAAGGCACTGACCTCGCCGCCATGGCGCGCAACCATCTGCTGCACCACGCTGAGCCCGAGGCCGAGGCCGCCCTGCGCGCGCGCGGGATCCTGCTCTTCCTGCACGAACGGTTCGAACACCTGATCGAGCATGGCGGGCGCAATGCCCGGCCCGTTGTCCTTCACCCGCACCAGCACGTGGCCGGGACCGCTTTCGGTGCGCAGTTCGATGCGCCCGCCCGGTGGCGTGAACTTGGCCGCATTGGTGAGCAGGTTGCCGACCACCTGCACGAGGCGCGCGCGGTCGCCGCACACCCACGCATCGCGCGCGTCGAAGTGCGATTCCAGCACGTGGTCCTTCTGCCGCACCAGCGGCTGCACCGCCTCGACCGCCTGCAGCAGCGCCTCGGACAGGTTGACCGGTTCCTGCGCCACGCGGATCTTGCCGCTGCTGATGCGGCCGAGGTCCAGCAGGTCGTCGATCAGGCGGATCATCTGGCTCAGCTGGCGGCCGATCACCTCGCGCGCGGCACGCACGTGGGCCGATTCGATCTCCTCCATCTGCATGATCGCCAGCGCATTGGAAATGGGCGCCAAAGGGTTCCGCAGCTCGTGGCCGAGCATGGCGAGGAAGGTGGTGAGCCGGCGGCCCTCGTCCTCCAGCATGCGGATGCGGCGCTTGTCGGTGAGGTCTCGCGTGACCTTGGCGAAGCCGCGGTGGTTGCCGGCATCGTCGAACAGCGCGGTGATCACCACGCTGGCCCAGAAGCGGCCGCCGTCCTTGCGCACGCGCCAGCCTTCCTCCTCGAAGCGGCCGTCGCGCAGCGCCAGCTCGAGTTCGCGCGCGGGCCAGCCGCTGGCGGCGACGTCGGGCGGGTAGAACACCGAGAAATGCTTGCCGACGATCTCGTTCGCGGTATAGCCCTTGATCTCCTGCGCACCGGCGTTCCAGCTCATGATGTGCCCGCGCGGATCGAGCATGAAGATGGCGTAGTCGCGCACGCGGTCGACCACCAGGCGGAACCGCTCCTCGCTCTGGCGCAGCAGCTCTTCATGTTCGCGGCGCGCGGTGAGGTCGCGGGTGATCTTGGAAAAGCCCCGCAGGCGGCCGCCTTCGTCGAGCAGGCGCGTGATGACCACGTTGGCCCAGAAGCGGCTGCCATCCTTGCGCAGGCGCCAACCCTCGTCCTCGTAGCGGCCGAGCTCGCGCGCGGCGGCCAGTTCGTGCGCGGGCCAGCCACGCTCGACCTGGTCGGCCGGATAGAAGATGGAGAAATGCCGGCCGACCACCTCGTGCGCCTCGTAGCGCTTGAGCAGGCGCGCGCCGGTGTTCCAGCTGCGCACGATGCCGTCCGGATCGAGCAGGAATACCGCGTAGTCCGAAACCGCCTCGATCATCCGGCGGAAGTCGGCGTCCTCGACGGCCGCCATCGGCCTTTCCTGCCCGGCGGGCAGTGATCCGGGCAGCTTGCCCATGGCAGGTTTCTCCGTCACGCCGCCCAGTGTAACAAGGGTGGCTGCGCCACCTGCAACGGGCGGGCATACTGCGCGGCTGCACCTGGCTGCGAGTCCCCGATGATCGCGTTCTACCCGGAAGTCCGCCTGCTCCACATTGCCGCCGTGGTGCTTTCCGGCAGCTTGTTCGCCCTCCGCGGGCTGATGATGTTGGCGCGCTCACGCGCGGCCAACGCCGCGCCGCTCCGCTGGCTGTCGTATGTGGTCGACACCACATTGCTGGCAGCCGCGCTGGTGCTGGTGGCGATGCTCCACCAGTATCCCTTCGTGCAGGCCTGGCTCACGGCCAAGGTGCTGCTGCTGGTGGTCTACATCGTGCTGGGGGTCTTCGCGCTGCGGCGCGGCCGCACCCTGGCGGTGCGCGCCACCTGCTTCGTGGCGGCCCTGGCGGTGTACCTCTTCATCATCAGCATTGCCCGTGCGCACGATCCGCGCGGTTTCCTGCTGCCGTTCCTCACCTGAGGCTGGCCCCTCGCCCCTCGTTACCGCTGCCGTCATGCGCGCGCTGGCAGCATGGGCGCCGCATCTCTGGGTGCTGCGGCAGCATGCCGCAGCCGCCGCGCCGCGCTTCTTGACCCACGTCAGCCGACCGCGGGGAGGCACTGGTAGTCTGCTTCCATCACCTCTCACTGCAGCAGGTATCTCCCATGAAACGGCTCCTGATCGTCCTTGCCGCCCTCGCCGCCGGTGCCGGCCTGTCCGGTTGCGACCGGCCCTCCACGGCATCGAGCGCGGAAACACAGGCACCCGCGCTGGCAGTCGCACTGGCCGAGGGCGGCGTGACCGGCGGCTCGGCCAGGGGTGACTTCGGCCCACCGCAGGGCGAACCCATCCACGCCGTGCTGACCAGTCCGCCGCTGGTGCCGCCGCCGGTCAACCGCAACCATCCGGCCAAGGTGATCGTGGAACTGGAAGTGATCGAGAAGGAGATGCCCATTTCCGAGGGCGTCACCTACACCTTTTGGACCTTCGGCGGCACCGTTCCCGGCAGCTTCATCCGCGTGCGCCAGGGCGACACCGGCGAGTTCCACCTGAAGAACGCACCCGACAGCAAGATGCCGCACAACATCGACCTGCACGGCGTCACCGGCCCCGGCGGTGGCGCGGCGTCGAGCTTCACGGCGCCCGGGCACGAATCGCAGTTCACCTTCAAGGCGCTCAACCAGGGCCTGTACGTGTACCACTGCGCCACGGCGCCGGTGGGCATGCACATCGCCAACGGCATGTACGGCCTGATCCTGGTGGAACCGCCCGAAGGCCTGGCGCCGGTCGACCACGAGTACTACGTGATGCAGGGCGACTTCTACACCACCGGCAAGTACCGCGAGAAGGGCCACCAGCCGTTCGACATGGAGAAGGGGATCGACGAGAACCCGACCTACGTGCTGTTCAACGGCGCCGAGGGCGCGCTCACCGGCGACAAGGCGCTGACGGCGAAGACGCAGCAGACCGTGCGCCTGTTCGTCGGCAACGGCGGTCCGAACCTCGTCTCCAGCTTCCACGTGATCGGCGAGATCTTCGACAAGGTGCAGCAGGAAGGCGGCACCCATCCGCAGGAAAACGTGCAGACCACGCTGATCCCCGCTGGTGGCGCCGCAACGGTCGAGTTCCACACCGAAGTACCGGGCAGCTACGTGCTGGTCGACCATTCGATCTTCCGCGCCTTCAACAAGGGCGCCCTCGCGATCCTCAAGGTCGATGGCCCCGAGGACAAGACGATCTATTCGGGCAAGGAAGTCGACTCGGTCTACCTGAGCGACCGTTCGGAACCGAACCTCAAGGCCGTCGCCACGGCCGCCAAGGCGCACGCTGCCGGCACGCTGACCCGCGAGGAGCAGATCGCCGCCGGCCAGCAGCTCTTCACCGGCACCTGCTCGGTCTGTCACCAGGCCAACGGCCAGGGCCTGCCGGGCGTGTTCCCGCCGCTGGCGAAGTCGGACTACATCGCGGCCGATCCCAAGCGCGTCGTCGACATCGTGCTGCACGGGCTAACCGGCAAGGTCACGGTGAACGGCACCGAGTACAACTCGGTCATGCCGCCGATGAACCAGCTCACCGACGACGAGATCGCCAACATCGGCACCTATGTCCTCAACAGCTGGGACAACCCGGGTGGGCAGATCAGCAAGGACGAAGTGGCTGCGGCGCGCGCGGCACCGCCGCCGGCGCCGTCGGGCGAAGCGGTCCACTGAGGTCGCAATGACCCACGCTTCCGCCAGCAGCGGCCGGACCCGGGCACGCCGTGCAGGTTTCCTGCACGGTAGCCTGGCGCTCCTCGCCGCGGGGTCGGCGGTCCTGGCGGCCATGCCCGCCCGTGCCGCAGCCGACTATGCGGCCATTCCGCCGACGGCCTTCACCAGCGTGATCGAAACCGGACCGGATGCGCGTCCGGTGCAGCTTGCCGGCTACGCCATGCGCACCGAACCGGTCACCAACGCGGAGTTCCTCGCGTTCGTGCAGGCCCATCCGGAGTGGCAGCGCGGCAAGGCACCGGCGGTGTTCGCCGACGCGCGCTACCTCGCGCACTGGGCGGCAGCAGACCGCCTCGGGGCCGATGCGCTGCCGGCGCAGCCGGTGACCCAGGTCAGCTGGTTCGCGGCGCAGGCCTACTGCGAGGCTGAAGGCGCGCGGCTGCCGACGTGGCTGGAGTGGGAGCGCGCCGCGGCCGCCAGCCAGACCGAGGCCGACGCGCGCCGCGACAGTGCCTGGCGCCAGCGCCTGCTGGACTGGTACGGACGCCCCTCGCGTGGCGCGCTCGATCAGACCGGTGGCGAGCCGAACCTGTACGGCGTGCGCGACCTGCACGGCCTGGTGTGGGAATGGGTCGATGACTACAACGCGTTGATGGTGACGTCCGACAGCCGCGACCAGAACGACCCGGACCGGTTGAAGTTCTGCGGCTCCGCCGCCCTCAGCCTGCGTGACCGCGACAACTACGCCTTGCTCATGCGCGTCGCGATGCTCTCGTCGCTGCAGGCGGTGGATACCACCGTCAACCTCGGTTTCCGCTGCGTCAGGCCCGGAGCGTCCCCATGATCCGCCTGTTCCACTTCGCCCTGGCGGCGCTGCTGCTGGCAGCGGCGCCCCCGCAGCCCGCCAGCGCCTCGCCGCCCCCGCAGGCGTCGTTACCCTCCACGTCGGTCTACCACCTGGACGTACCGCTCGTGGACCAGGACGGACGCACGCTGGACTTCGCGGCCGGGCGCGGCCAGGTACGCGTGGTCAGCATGTTCTACAGCTCCTGCAAGTACGTCTGCCCGCTCATCATCGACACGGTCAAGAAGACGCGCCACGCACTGGGCGCGGAGGAAGCAGCCCGGCTCGACGTGCTGCTGGTCAGCCTGGATCCCGAACGCGACACGCCGGCGGTGCTAGCCAGGCTGGCCGACAGCCGCCACCTCGAGCGCGGCCGCTGGACGCTGGCGCGCACCGATGCCGGCCACGTGCGCCAGCTGGCCGCCGTGCTCGGCATCCAGTACCGCCAGCTCGAAGACGGCGAATTCAGCCATTCCAGCGTACTGGTGCTCCTGGATCCGGAAGGGCGCATCGTGGCGCGCAGCGAGCGGCTCGGCGAGGCCGACCCGGAATTCGTGGCGGCCGTGCGCAGCACGCTCGCCGCCGCGTCGTCGGCGGGGCCGTAGCCATGTTGCCGCCGCTCGCTCCGATCACCCGTGCGCTTCGCGGTGCGGTGGCCCGGCGGGTGGCGGCGGCGCGCTTGCGCCCACGCCAAACCCCGCCGCAACCTATTGCGCCGGCGCCCTCGACGCCGCCC
>JAEZQS010000356.1 GCA_023412995.1 Pseudomonadota bacterium | reverse complement strand
GCCGGCCGACCTGCGGTCGTCCGGCCTACGCCACACCGCGACATTCAGACGCCGCACGCATGCAAAGCCGCCCTCCACCCGTAGGCCGGACGCGCGCAGCGCGGCCGGCACACTCGCCGCCACGATTCAACCGCAAGGCGCGCCGAGCGCCGCCGCCACCAGGGCTTCGAAGCGAGCTTGGTCGACGTCCAGCACGATGCACGCGTTGGGCGGATGGCCGCTGCGGCGATCCCAGTCGACCACGGTGGCGCCGCGTGTCAACTCACCCGTGCGCTCGATCGCGACATGGCGATTCTCCGCATGCGTGACGATGCCAGGCTCCAGCGCGACGGCCATCGCGAGCGCGTCGGCTGCGATCACTCCCGAACGTCCCCGCGCGCGGCTGAAGGCACGCACCTTGCGCGAGATGGCGGTGAAGAAGCGGGCACGCGCGTCGCTCCTCGCCAGCAGGCCCTCGAAGCGCTCGAACGCGATGGCGTGGCGCACGCTCGCTTCCCAGTCGACGAGCTCGACCTGCGGCCATGCGGAAAACACGACGTGCGCTGCTTCCGGATCGAAGCCGATGTTGAACTCGACCGGCACGAGGTGCGTGTTGCCGCGGCCGGTGACCGCGGCGCCCATCACCACCAGGCGCGCGATGCGCGAGGGCAGGTCGGGATCGAGGCGCAACGCGAGCGCGAGGTTGGTCAGCGGCGCGAGTGCGACCAGGGTCAGCTCGCCTTCGTGTTCGCGCGCCAGCCGCACGATCGCCGCGGCCGCGTGCTCACCCTGTACCGCGCGCGTGGAAGGCAGGTAACCGGTATCGCCGAACCCGTCGGCACCGTGCACGAAAGCCGCGTCTGGTCCCGCCACCACCAGCGGCTTCGCCGCACCGGCAAACACCGGCACGTCGCTGCCGATCACGTCGAGCAGCTTCAGCGCATTGCCGACCAGGTGTGGCAGCGGCACGTTGCCCGCCACTACGGTGAGGCCGGCAGTGTTCGCGTGCGCATGCGCCATGAGGATGGCGAGCGCGTCGTCAACGCCGGGGTCGGTGTCGATCAGGAGCATGGGGTGGAGGCCGGGTGGGGGGATTGGGGATTGGCGAGCATGCCACGCCGGCGCCATACGGAGACGCCCACGCGTGCGCGAGTGCCGGCCGCGCGGAGCGCGTCCGGCCTACGCACCGGCATAGCGAGCGGCGCCGCCGATCCAGCGGGCGATCACGCGATCGGCGAGGTCGGGGTGGTCGCGCAGCAGGGCTTCACCGATGCGTTGCACGGCAGGCAGCAACGCGGCGTCGCGGGCGAGGTCGGCGACGCGGAAGGCGAGCTGGCCGGTCTGGCGCGTGCCGAGCACTTCGCCGGGCCCGCGCAGCTCGAGGTCCTTTTCGGCAATGCGGAAGCCATCGCCGGTTTCGCGCATGACGGCAAGGCGCGCGCGCGCGAGTTGCGACAGCGGTGCCTGGTACAGCAGCACGCAGCTGGAGGCGGTGCTGCCGCGCCCGACGCGCCCGCGGAGCTGATGAAGCTGCGCCAGGCCGAGGCGCTCGGCGTTCTCGATCACCATCAGGCTGGCGTTCGGCACGTCCACGCCGACTTCGATCACAGTAGTCGCCACCAGCACGCGCGTGGCGCCCGACTTGAAGGCGTCCATCGCCGCCTGCTTCGCGCGCGCCGGCAGGCGTCCGTGCACGAGGCCGACTGCGAGACCGGGCAACGCAGCGCAGAGTTCGGCGTGCACGACTTCCGCCGCCTGCGCATCGATCGGCCGGGCGCCAGCGGGTGCTTCGGCGCTGGCCTCCTCGATCAGCGTGCAGACCCAGTAGACCTGCCGCCCCTCGGCGCAGGCCGCGCGGATGCGCTCGATCACCTCGTCACGGCGCGTGTTCGACACCACCACCGTCTGCACCGGCGTACGACCGGGGGGCAGCTCGTCGATGACCGAGACGTCGAGGTCGGCGTAGGCCGTCATCGCCAGCGTGCGCGGGATGGGCGTCGCGGTCAGCACGAGCTGGTGCGGCACGCGCGCGCCGCGCCGCCCCTTGTCGCGCAGGCTGAGGCGCTGGTGCACGCCGAAGCGGTGCTGCTCGTCGACGATGGCGAGGCCGAGGCGGCGGAAGGCGACGCCTTCCTGCATCAGCGCATGCGTTCCGATGACCATCGGCGCGCCGCTCGCCACGGCGTCCAGGGCGGCCTCGCGGCGGCGGCCGGTCACCTTGCCGGCCAGCCACACGGGCTCGATGCCGAGCGGTTGCAGCCATTGCTGGAACAGGCGACAGTGCTGCTCGGCAAGCAGCTCGGTCGGCGCCACCAGCGCGACCTGCCAACCCGACTCGATGGCAGCGAGAGCCGAGAGGGCGGCGACCACGGTCTTGCCCGAACCGACGTCGCCCTGCACCAGGCGCAACATCGGCGCGGTTTCCGCGAGGTCCCGCGCGATCTCGTCCGTCACGCGCTGCTGCGCACCGGTCAGGGGGAAAGGCAGTCTGGCGCGAAGTGCCTCGCGCAGCGAGCCGTCGCCGCGCAGCGAGGGCGCCTTGTGCGCGCGTACCTGCGCGCGCAGGCGCTTCAGGCTGAGATGGTGGGCAAGCAGTTCCTCGAACGCGAGCCGCTGCTGCGCCGGGTGCGCGCCTGCGGCAAACGCCGCGAGGTCTGCGTCGGGCGGCGGCTGGTGCACGGTCAGCAGCGCCTCGCGCAACGAAGACAGCGACAACGTGCGGCGCAGTGGATCGGGCAGCAGTTCCAGCTGCGCCTCGCCGGGCAGGCGTTCGAGCGCACGCGCGACGACGCCGGCCAGGCGCTTCTGGCCCAACCCTTCCGTGGCCGGGTACACCGGCGTCAGGCAGTCTTCCACCGGCGCCGCGACGGTCGCGGCGACGCGGCGGTATTCGGGGTGGACGATCTCCGGTCCCTGCTGGCCGTGGCGCACCTCGCCGTAGCAGCGCATGCGCGTGCCGGGGACGAACTGTTCCGCCTGCGCGCGGTTGAAGTGGAAGAAGCGCAGCACCAGCGTCGCGCGCGAGCCGTCACCGAGCGCCACCCGCAGTTGCGGGCGGTAGCGGAAGCTGCGTTCCACCGCCTCGACCACGCCCTCGACCAGCGCGCGATCGCCGATGCGCAGGTCGCGGATCGGCGTCACGCGCGTGCGATCCTCGTAGCGCAGCGGCAGGTGGAACCAGAGGTCCTGCACGCAGGCCATGCCGAGCCGCTCCAGCGCCTGCGCCAGCGCGGGACCGACGCCGGGCAGCGAAGACAGCGGTGCCAGCCCCGCATCGGTGGGGGCCTCGGCGGGGCGGCGCGCGGCGCGGGCAGGCATGGGCGTAGCGTAACAAGCGGCACGCGCAGTGGGGCGGCGCCAGGCCGCGGTTGTCCTCGTCGGCGTTCGCATCGCACCCCGCATCGGGCGCACCTCGATGCGCCCGGGCGTCGATCTCCCACCACGGTGTCATTCGCCGCGCGAAGTGTCCGGCTGGATCGTCAGCACGACCGGCATTTCGCGAACCGGAAACGCCACGTCGCTGGTCGCGATGCAGAGGAAACCCGCGCGCCGCGGCGTGGCGGCGCCGAAGGCGCTGGCGTACACCGACAGCACGGCCACCGCGCCGTCCGCGATCTCGCCGGTCGAAGGCTCCACCGCCAGCCAGGCGATGGGCGAGGGCGCGTGGCACGCGGTGGCGGACGGCGTGACGGTGAAGGCGAGGCGCTAGCACCAACGTGTCCTGGCGCGCGACGAACGCGATGGTCTGGTCGCTCGGCAACACCGGCAGCGCGCCGCGCTCGCGCAGGCGCGAGACGAGATAGTCCATGGCACCGAGCCGGATCCAGCGCGAATCCGCCGTGGCGTCCGCCACCACCACCGGCAGCACCATGCCGGTTCCTGCCGCGTCCGCCGCGGGGGCGGCCATCCCGGCGTGCGCTGGCGGATCCGCTGCCTTGCGATCGAGTGCGCGCAAGCCGAACGCGCCCGCGAGCACGGCGAGCGCGGGTGCGCCCACGGTCGCTGCAGCGAAATCCCGCGTGCGCAC
>JAEZQS010000181.1 GCA_023412995.1 Pseudomonadota bacterium | reverse complement strand
CGGGGGGCGCGGCCCGCCCGGGCCGGGCGGGGTCCCCCCCGCCAGCGCGCGGCGGGGTGAACCGCGCCCTACGAGCTACGCGGTGGTCGCGGTGATGCGGTTCGCTGCTCACCGGCATCCTACGCATGACATGCAGTGTCGGGCGTAGAGCTTCTGTCAGGCATGAGTCACTGGACCGCCCGCCCCAGCCGCAACGCATTCGCCACCACCGATACCGAGCTGAGGCTCATCGCCAGCGCCGCGATCATGGGGCTGAGCAGCAGGCCGGTGAGCGGGTACAGCACGCCGGCGGCAACCGGTACGCCGAGTGCGTTGTAGAGGAAGGCGAAGCCGAGGTTCTGCTTCATGTTGGCGACCGTGGATTCCGAGATCGCGCGCGCCACGAGGATGCGGCGGAGGTCGCCCTTGAGCAGGGTTACCTGGGCGGTGGACATGGCGACGTCGGTGCCGCTGCCCATGGCGATGCCGACATCGGCGGCGGCGAGTGCCGGCGCGTCGTTGATGCCGTCGCCGGCCATCGCCACGCGCCGGCCTTCGGCCTTGAGCCGCTGCACGAGGGCGACCTTGTATTCCGGCCGCACCTCGCCGTGCACCTCGTCGATGCCGAGCACCTTCGCGACTGCCCGGGCCGTGCCCTCGGCGTCGCCGGTTGCCATGACGATGCGCAGACCAGCGGCGTGCAACGCCTCGATGGCTGCCGGCGTGGTCGCCTTGACCGGATCGGCGACCGCGATCGCGCCGACGAGCTGGCCGTCCGCCGCGAGGAACATCACGCTGGCGCCCTCGCGCCGGAGGGATTCCGCCGCGTCACTCGAAGCCGTGATGTCGACGCCCGCCTCCTGCATCAGCGTGCGGTTGCCGAGCAGCAATGCCTTGCCTTCGACGTCCCCACGCACGCCGAGACCGGTCACGGAGTCGAAGCCCTGTGCCGGGGACAGATGGAGGCCGCGCTTGCGTGCTTCGGCCACGATGGCGTCGGCGAGCGGGTGTTCGCTGCCCTGATCGAGGCTTGCCGCGAGACGCAACAGGGTGTCCGCATCGACGCCCTCGGCCGGCAACGCCGTGCGGAACGCCGGCCGTCCTTCGGTCAGCGTGCCGGTCTTGTCGACGACGAGCGTGTCGATCGTGCGCAGCCGTTCGATCGCTTCGGCATCGCGGAACAGCACGCCAGCGTGGGCCGCGCGCCCGGTGGCGACCATGATCGACATCGGCGTTGCCAGGCCCAGCGCGCAGGGACAGGCAATGATCAGCACCGAGACGGCGTTCAGCACCGCATAGGTCCACGAAGGTTCGGGCCCGAACAGGCCCCAGACGACGAACGTTGCGGCGGCGATGGCGAGCACCGACAGCACGAACCAGAACGCAACCTTGTCGGCCATGCGTTGCATCGGCGCGCGCGAACGCTGCGCCTGCGCCACCATCTGGACGATGCGGGCGAGCACGGTTGCGGAGCCGACCTGCTCGGCGCGGATGACGAGGCTGCCGGTGCCGTTGAGGGTGGCGCCGACCACGCGTGTGCCTTCGCCCTTCCCCACCGGAATCGGCTCGCCGGTGAGCATGGATTCGTCGACGCTGGAGCGCCCTTCCAGCACGATGCCGTCCACCGGTACCTTCTCGCCGGGGCGCACGCGCAGGCGATCGCCGGCATGCACGTGTTCGAGCGGGATGTCTTCCTCGCTGCCGTCATCGCGCAGGCGGCGCGCGGTCTTCGGTGCCAGCCCGAGCAGTGCCTTGATCGCGGCCGACGTCTTCGATCGGGCGCGCAGTTCCAGCAGCTGGCCCAGCAAGGTCAGCGACACGATCACCGCCGCGGCCTCGAAGTACACGCCCACGCGCCCGTGCTCGTGGAACGACGGCGGGAACACGCCGGGCGCGAGCGCCGCCACCACGCTGTAGCCGTAGGCGGCGCCGACGCCGGTGCCGATCAGCGTCCACATGTTGGGGCTGCGGTTGCGCAGCGAGTGCCACCAGCGCACGAAGAACGGCGCGCCGGCCCACAGCACCACGGGCGTGGAAAGCGCGAACTCCAGCCACGTGCGCGTGGCAGCGTCGATGAAGCCGAGCGCTGGCCCCGACATGGCCAGCACCATCACGATGGCCGAGAGCGGAAGCGTCCAGGTGAAGCGACGCGAAAAATCGCGCAGCTCCGGGTTGACCTCGTCCTCGAGGCTGGGCATCTCCGGCTCCAGCGCCATGCCGCAGATCGGGCAGTTGCCGGGTTGCGGCTGGCGGATTTCCGGATGCATGGGACAGGTGTACGTGCTGCCGGCGGCCGCCGTGGGCGGCGTCGTGTCCCTGCCCTGGTCGGAATAGCGCGCGGGATCGGCTTCGAACCGTTCGCGACAGCGCGCCGAGCAGAAGTGCCAGGCGCCGCCCGCGTGCGTGGCGTGGTGGGGCGTGGTCGCGGGATCGACTGTCATGCCGCAAACCGGATCGACGGCGGATGGACCCGGTGGCACGTCGTGATGCGGGTGCGGTGCGGTCATGGCGAAGCCTCGTCGAGCGCGTGCAGGATCGGGCAGGATTCCAGCTCGCCATGACCGGGGCAGGAGTCGACCAGCGCCTGGAGTGCGGCACGGATGCGCGTGAGCTCCGCGATGCGGGCGTCCACTTCGACCAGCTTCTGCCCCGCCGTCCGCTTCATGCCGGCCATGTCGTCATTCCTCCGGGAAGAAAGGTCCAGCAGGCCGGCGATGTCGGCAAGGCTGAAGCCCAACGCCTTGGCACGACCGATGAATCGCATGCGGGCGAGGTCGCTGGCGTCGTAATCGCGGTAGCCGGACGCGCGTCGACGTGGCGGCGGCAACAGGCCCTTGCGCTCGTAGTACCGCACGGTGTCGATCGCCACGCCGGCCTGCTGGGCTACGGTTCCGATCTGCATGTTCGTCATCCTCCGGGGCGCTGCGTCGATTCTGCACCCTGGACCGTGATCCAGAGTCAAGGCTCCCCGCAGCCGCTCATTGCCACGGCGGCGTCCGGAACGCCTCGACCAGGAAGTCGAGCATCCTGCGCGTCCTGGCCAGCAGGTGCCTGGGCGTGGGGGGACCGCATGGGACCCCGATCCGGTCACCCGCGGCGCGACCGGCCATCCCGTGGCCGGGCGATGCAGGACAAGGACCGCGCGCCTGATCGGCGTCAACTCCCGCATACGGTCGATCCGGTAGGCTACGGTCCTCATGCGCCGCTCCCGCTGCCACCGCCGCTTGCGAATCCGGATCGTGCTGATCGCGCTGGCGATGCTCTGGTCGCAGTTCGCGCTGGCGATCCATCCGGGTTGCCTGATGGCTCCTGCGCCCGCGCCGGATGAGGGTGCCACGCACGCGCACGCGGATTGCAGCGGACAGGCCCCTCCGGCTGATGCACCGATGTGTGCTGCCCATTGCGACCAGGAGCAGGCGTCGCCCGACAGCGCACGCGTTCCTCCGGTCCACCCGCTGCCGGGGCTGCCCGAGCCGCCCTCGACCCTGGCGTTTGCGACCCGGACCGGACCGGTGGTCGTCGCGCGCACGCAGGTGGCAACCTCGCCGCCATTCTCCTGGCACCGGCCAACTGCCCATCCGGCAGCCCTCCTGCTGATTTGATGCCCGAACCCGACGCTGCACGCGCCCGCGGGCGCGGGCAGCGCTGTCCGTTCGCGCCGTGCCCGTCACGGCATGTCTCCTGCTCCTTGCGCTGCGGCGGTTCAACGCCGCAACCGATGGAAACCCGACATGGCACACCCCCACACACCCTCGCAGGCGATCCGCCTGCCCTTCCAGGCGCCGCGTCGGCAGCCGCGGCTAGCGCGGCGCAGGGCGATCCGGCTCCTTGCCGGCGCCCTGTTCCTCGCTGCCCTGCCCGCCACGGCGAGCGAGCCGCTGCCGGGGGCTGACGTCGCATCCCTCCACGCCTGGCTGACCGGACACAACCCGGAACTGCGTGCGCTGACGCTCGAAGCCGAAGCCGCGCAGGCAAGGATCCAGCCGGCGGGCGCCCTGCCCGATCCCACCCTGTCCTTGCGGCTGGCAGGCCTCGATGCCGGCAGGCCCTGGCGCGATGCCGGCATGGGGAGCGAGACCACCGTGTCCGTGCGCCAGCCGTTGCCGCTATGGGGCAAGCGCGACCTGGCACGGACCAGTGCGCGCCAGGATGCCGACGCCAGCGGGTTCGACCGCGATGCCGCGCTGCGCGACCTCTTCGCCCAGGCCGAGTCGGCGCTGGTGCGCTACTGGCACGCGGACATGGCCATCGCCGTGCTGGACCGGCGCATCGCACTGCTGGCACAGATCGGGGAAATCGCGCGGGTGCGGTATGCACTCGGCGCCGCCGCCCAGCAGGACGCGATCCGGGCCGAGGTCGAGCAGACCCGGCTCCGGCGCGAGCGCATCGAGCGCACCGCCATCCGGCGCGAAACGAAGGCAGCCCTCAATGCGGTGCTCGGTCGCTCCGCCGACGCGCCCCTCGCGACGCCGGCAGGCGTCCCCATCCTGCCGATCGCCAGCCCGCCTGCGCCCGGTACGCAGTCGCTCGCGAACCATCCCGCCGTACTCGCCCAGGAGGCGCGCGCCGAAGCGGCCGGCACGCGCGCCGAGCTGCAACGGCGCGAGCGCCTTCCCGACCTGACCGTCGGCATCGGCACCATGCGCCAGCGTGGCGGCCCGGACGGAATGGAACTGATGCTGGAGGTGGAGATCCCGTTCCAGCAGCGCGCGCGCCGGGAGCGGGAACGCGAAGCACGCCTGCTCGCGGAAGCCGCGCTGGCGCGCGGCAATTCGGTACTGCAGGAACTGCAAGCGCGCGATGCGATGGCGCGGGCGCAATGGCGCAGCGCGCGCGACCGCCGCGAGCTGACCGAAGGCACCCTGCTGCCACAGGCCGATGCCACCTGGCAGTCCGCGCTGGCGAGCTACCAGGTGGGCGAAGTCGATTTCGGCACGCTGCTGGAAGCGCTCAACGAATGGCAGGGCGCCGACCTCGACCGGGTCGATGCCCTGCGTGACGAACTGCTGGGCGCCGCCGCCGTGCGCGCCATCGAAGGAGAGGCCCGATGAGCCGTGTGCAGATCCTGGCGCTTGCCATTGGCGTCGCCCTCGTTGCCCTCGCCGTGGGCTGGGTGGCGGGCCGTGCCACGCATGGTCCGTCCTCCAGGACCGGGTCGATCGAGGCACCGGCCGCCGGACGCAAGGTGCTTCATTACCGCAATCCCATGGGCCTGCCGGACACGTCGCCGGTGCCGAAGAAGGACCCGATGGGCATGGATTACGTCCCCGTGTATGCCGGCGATGCACCACCGGCGGCACCCGGCACGGTGGTCCTGCCCGCGGACAAGGTGCAGGCGCTGGGCGTGCGCACCGAAGCGGTCCAGCGCGCGGCCCTGGCCGCAACCGTGCGCGCCAGCGGCACGGTGGCGGTCGACGAGACCCGGCAGCATGCGATCGCGCCGCGCTTCGAAGGCTGGGTCGAGCGGCTGTACGCCAACCAGACCGGCATGCGCGTCCGCGCCGGGCAGCCGCTGCTGTCCGTCTACAGCCCGCAGCTGGCCGCGGCACAGCAGGAATACCGGCTGGCGGACGAGACGGCCCGAAGGCTGGCCGCGTCCGATCCCGCCAGTGCCGCGTCGATGACGCGCCTGCGAGACGCCGCCCGAACCCGCCTGCGCAACTGGGGAGTCAGCGACACGCAGCTGGGCAAGAACGGCCTGGTCCTCGCCGCGCCGGCGGATGCGGTGGTGATCGAGAAGCTCGTGGTCCAGGGCGCGCGCTTCGAGGCGGGCGAAACCATCCTGCGCCTGGCCGACCTGTCGACGGTGTGGGTCATCGCCAAGGTTCCGGCAGCACAGGCCGCAGGCATCGAACCCGGCCAGCCGGCCCGCTTTGAAACCGTGGCCCTGCCGGGCCAGGTGATCGAGGGCGAAGTAACCTTCGTGCAGCCGGTCATCGATGCGGCGACGCGCACCGTGGACGTG
>JAEZQS010000120.1 GCA_023412995.1 Pseudomonadota bacterium | reverse complement strand
GACGACAAGGGCGACCGCCGCCGCCGCGACGACGAGGGCTTCGGCTTCGGCGGCGACGACGACGACCGGCCGCGCCGCGCCCCGCGCGAGCAGGCCGCCCCGGTTTCCGCCCCCGCCGCGCCGGCGGGCGAAGACGCCGCCGAATAAGCGCCCATTCCAGGATCAGGAGCACGTCCCATGTCCAAGTTCTTCCGCCGCAAGAAGTTCTGCCGCTTCACCGCCGAGGGCATCACCGAGATCGACTACAAGGATCTCAACATGCTGCGTCAGTACATCAGCGAGACCGGCAAGATCGTCCCCAGCCGCATCACCGGCACCAAGGCGCGCTACCAGCGCCAGCTGTCGACCGCGGTCGAGCACGCCCGCTTCCTGGCGCTGCTGCCCTACAGCGACGCCCATTGACGGACGCGCCGGCCCGCCAGCCGGCGCCGCCACGCCGCGCGCCGCGCGCCCTTGCGCGGCGATGCACCTCCCTTCGGACAGCGAAAGCTGCGCCGGTCCGCCCGACGCTAACGAACAGGAAATCCCATGGAACTCATCCTCCTCCAGAAAGTGAAGAACCTCGGCAACCTCGGCGACAAGGTCACCGTGCGCCCGGGTTACGGCCGCAACTTCCTCGTGCCGCAGGGCAAGGCGACTGCCGCCACGGCCGAGAACATCGCGCAGTTCGAGCAGCGCCGCGCCGAGTACGAGGCGCGCGCCAACCAGCAGCTGTCCGGCGCCGAGGGGCGCAAGGCCCAGCTCGAGGGTGCTTCGGTGACGCTGAAGGCGCACGCCAGCCCCGAGGGCAAGCTGTTCGGTTCGGTCGGCCCGCGCGACGTGGCGGAAGCCTTCACGGAAGCCGGCATCGCGCTCGACAAGAGCGAGGTCATCATGTCCGAAGGCCCGCTGCGCAACATCGGCGAGTTCGACGTGCTGGTGCACCTGCACGCCGATGTCGAGACCACGGTCAAGGTCATCATCGCCAGCGAAGACTGAGCCGCGCGTTCGCGTTGCGGGAAGACGGGCGCCATGGGGCGCCCGTTTTCGTCTGGGCGCGACGCAATGGCCGACGGGCGGGGCAGGAGCGGCAAGTCAGGAGCTTTCGCTTTTCCGCTTGTGTTTCCCCTGGCCCGCTTGCCCCTCCACTGGCCACAGTTTTTCCACAGGGTTGTTGTCTCGACAGGCGAGACGCGCGCGCGGAAGATCATCGGCCACCTGGAAGCGCGTGCCGATGGCCCTTACCGAACGCAAGAACGTCGCCAGCGTCGAAGCGCTGCGCGTGCCGCCGCATTCGATCGAGGCGGAACAAGCCGTGCTCGGCGGCCTCATGCTGGCGCCCGAATCCTGGGATCGCATCGCCGATCGCCTGGTGGAGGAGGACTTCTACCGCCGCGACCACCGCCTGATCTTCCGCGCGATCGGCGAGCTGTCGGCGAAGGGCATGCCCTACGACGCGGTCACCCTCGGCGACTGGTTCGATGCGCAGGCGCTGTCGGAGCTGGTCGGCGGCACCGGCTACGTGATCGAGCTGGCCAATTCGACGCCGAGCGCGGCGAACATCACGGCCTACGCCGACATCGTGCGCGAGAAGTCGGTGCTGCGGCAGCTGATCGACGCCGGCACCGACATTGCCGGCGACGCCTTCCAGCCCCAGGGCCGCTCCAGCCAGGAGCTGCTGGAAACCGCCGAGCAGAAGGTGTTCCACATTGCCGAGGCTGGCGCGCGCGGACGCAAGGGGTTCGTCTCCATGCGCGCGGCGGTCAAGGAAGCCTTCCAGATCCTGCACCAGCGCTACGAGAACCGCGGCACGGTGACGGGCCTCCCGACCGGCTTCACCGACCTCGACGAGATGACCGCCGGGCTGCAGCCGTCCGACCTCATCATCGTCGCGGCGAGGCCCTCGATGGGCAAGACCGCCCTGTCGGTCAACATGGCCGAATATGCGGCGCTGAAGACGAAGAAGGCGGTGGCGATCTTCTCCATGGAGATGGCCGCCTCGCAGCTGGCGTTCCGCCTGATCTCCTCGCTCGGGCGCATCAACCAGCAGCACCTGCGCACGGGCGACCTCGCCGAGGAGGAATGGCCGCGCGTCACCAACGCGATCACGCTGCTGTCGGAGGCGAAGATCTTCATCGACGACACGCCGGCGCTGTCGCCCGGCGAGTTGCGCGCACGCGCGCGTCGCCTCAAGCGCGAGCACGACCTCGGCCTCATCGTGATCGACTACCTGCAGCTGATGCAGGTGCCCGGCACGAACGAGAACCGCGCCACCGAGATTTCCGAGATCTCGCGCAGCCTCAAGGCGCTGGCGAAGGAGCTCAACATTCCCGTGATCGCGCTGTCCCAGCTCAACCGCTCGCTGGAATCGCGCACCGACAAGCGCCCCGTGATGAGCGACCTGCGCGAGTCGGGCGCGATCGAGCAGGATGCCGACGTCATCCTCTTCATCTACCGCGAGGAGGTCTACGACAAGGAGTCGCCGAAGAAGGGCACCGCAGAAATCATCATCGGCAAGCAGCGAAACGGCCCCATCGGCTCCGTCACCCTGGCCTTCCTCGGCGAGTACACCAAGTTCGAGAACTTCGCCAGCGACGGCTATTCGGGCGCGTTCGAGTGATGAAAGCGGGGAATGGAGAATGGGGAATGGGGAATGGAGCAAGCATCCCCCGTGGTGCCGTGGCGCTGGCGCGCCTGCGTTTGCCATTCCCCATTCCCCATTCCCCATTCCCGGCCCGGGCAAAGGCCCGGGCCTGACATGCGCGCCACCTGCGCCACCATCCACCTGGGCGCCCTGCGCGCCAACCTGGCGCGGGTGCGCGAGGTCGCGCCAGGCGCCCGGGTCATGGCGGTGGTCAAGGCCGACGGCTACGGGCATGGCCTCGAGCGCGTCGCGCGGGCCCTGGCCGACGCCGATGCGTTCGGCGTCGCGGGTATCGCGGACGGCCTCAGGCTGCGCGCCGCGGGCGTGCGCCAGCGCATCGTGGTGTTGTCCGGCCACGACGAGCCGGGCGACCTCGCCGAAATGCGCCGCCTGTCGCTGGACACCGTCGTGCACCACGCTGCGCAGGTCGAGGCGCTCGTCGCCGACACCGACCCGCGCCCGCTGCGCGCGTGGCTCAAGCTCGACACCGGCATGCACCGCCTGGGCTTCCCGCCCGAAGAGGCGCGCCGCCTGCACGCGCGGCTGGCGGCACTGCCGAATATCGCCGGCGCCATCGGGCTGATGACGCATTTCGCCAATTCCGACGTGTTCGACGACGACATGACGGCGCGCCAGCTCGCACGTTTCACGGAGGCGACCCACGGGCTTGCCGGCGAGCGCTCGCTGTCCAATTCCGCCGCGGTGCTCGGCTGGCCGGCTGCGCGCGGCGACTGGGTGCGCGCCGGCGGCGCGCTGTACGGCATTTCGGTGGTCGAGGGACGCAGCGGCCGCGACTTCGGCCTTGCCCCGGCGATGACCCTGGCGACGAAGCTCGTCGCCGTCAACCAGGTCGCGCGGGGCGAGCGGGTCGGTTACGCGGCGACATGGCAGGCGCCGGAAGACATGGCGATCGGCGTTGCCGCCATCGGCTACGGCGACGGCTACCCGCGCAGTGCGCCGTCCGGCACCCCGGTGCTGGTCGATGGCCGCCGCGCCAGCCTGGCCGGGCGGGTGTCGATGGACCTCGTCACGATCGACCTGCGCGGCCACGAAGGCGCCCGCGTGGGCGACCGCGTCGTGCTGTGGGGCGAGGGCCTGCCGGTGGAGGAAGTCGCGGCGCACGCCGGAACCATCGGCTACGAACTCACCTGCGGCGTGACGCGGCGGGTGCGCTTCGCGGAAGGGGAGTAGGCAGGGATGGCCAGGGCGAAGACCGCCTATGTCTGCACCGGGTGCGGCACCGAGCACCCGCGCTGGCAGGGCCAGTGCGCCGGTTGCGGCGTATGGAACACGCTGAGCGAGTTCGTCGTGCAGCCGGCGACGAAGGCGGCCGCGGCGAATCCGCGCGGAGGCTATGCCGGCGCTGCCGACGCCGCCAGGATCACGCCGCTCGCCGGCGTGGCGGCCGCAGCCGCACAGCGCAGCGCGACCGGCATCGGCGAACTCGACCGCGTCCTCGGCGGTGGGCTGGTCACCGGGTCCGTGGTGCTGATCGGTGGCGACCCCGGCATCGGCAAGTCCACGCTGCTGTTGCAGATGCTGGGCGCGATCGGCCGGCGCGTGCGCGGCCTCTACGTCACGGGCGAGGAATCGCTGGCCCAGGTCGCCTCGCGCGGGCGCCGGCTCGGCATCGCTCTGGAAGGGCTGGAAGCGCTGGCGGAAACCTCGATCGAGCGCATCCTCGGCGAGGTGGCGGCGAACCGCCCCGACGTGCTGATCATCGATTCGATCCAGACCATCTGGACCGAGACGCTGACTGCCGCACCAGGTTCCGTTTCGCAGGTGCGCGAATCGGCGGCGCGCCTGGTGCGTTTCGCCAAGGAGTCGGGCACCAGCGTGTTCCTGGTCGGGCACGTGACGAAGGAAGGCGGCATTGCGGGGCCGCGCGTGCTCGAGCACATGGTGGACGCGGTGCTGTACTTCGAGGGCGAGGCGGGCAGCCGCTTCCGCGTGCTGCGCGCGTTCAAGAACCGCTTCGGCGCCGTCAACGAGCTGGGCGTGTTCGCGATGGGCGACAAGGGCCTGCGCGAGGTGCCGAACCCGTCGGCGATCTTCCTGTCCGCGCACGCGCAGCCGACCGCGGGGAGCGTGGTGATGGTGACGCGCGAAGGCACGCGGCCGCTTCTGGTCGAGGTGCAGGCGCTGGTCGACCAGTCCTCGCTCGGCAACCCGCGCCGCGTCGCGCTCGGGCTGGAGCAGAATCGCCTGGCCATGCTGCTGGCGGTGCTGCACCGCCACGGCGGCGCGGCCGTTTACGACCAGGACGTGTTCGTCAACGTGGTCGGCGGCATCCGCGTGCAGGAAACCGCAGCGGACCTGCCGGTGCTGCTGGCGGTGCTATCCAGCTTCCGCGACCGGCCGCTGCCGGACAAGACCGTCGCCTTCGGCGAGGTGGGACTCTCGGGCGAGATCCGGCCCGTGCCGAACGGCGAGGAGCGCCTGAAGGAAGCGGCCACCCACGGCTTCCTTCGCGCCATCGTGCCCAAGGCCAACGCGCCGAAGAAGGCGCGCCTGGGCGAACTGGAGATCATCCCGGTCGAGCGACTCGCCGACGCCATCGCCGCGGCGCATTGAATGGCGAAATCAGAGCAAAAGACTGAACCACGAAGAACACGAAGAAAGCACAAGCGAAAGATTGAAACATTGAGCGGCGTTTGGGGGGGGTTTAACCCCCCCCCGGTGGGGCGGGGTTCCACC
>JAEZQS010000115.1 GCA_023412995.1 Pseudomonadota bacterium | reverse complement strand
GGTCATGGCGGCGGCGGCCTCACTCCGCCCGGGCGCACGGGGGCGCATCGCGGTCAGTGCCAGCGGCTGCTCACGCCGGCGTGGCGGCGCAGGCGCAGGATTCGACGATGTCCGCGTGCACCGTCGGCGCCTCCTCCACCTCCAGCGCGTGGATGCCGAGGCGGTCGAACAGCGCCAGGTCGCGCGCGGTGTCGGGGTTGCCGGTGGTCAGCAGCTTCTCGCCATAAAAGATCGAGTTGGCGCCGGCCAGGAAGCACAGCGCCTGCAGCTCGTCGCTCATCTCCGCGCGGCCTGCCGACAGGCGCACCATCGAACGCGGCATCAGGATGCGCGCGACCGCCACGGTGCGCACGAACTCGAACGGATCCAGCGCCTGCGTTCCCGCCAGCGGCGTACCCGGCACCTGCACCAGGCGATTGATCGGCACCGATTCGGGGTGGGCGGGGAGCGTTGCCAGTGCCTGCAGCAGGCCGGCGCGCTGCGCGCGCGTTTCGCCCATGCCGACGATGCCGCCACAGCAGGTCTTGAGGCCGGCATCGCGCACGTGGCCGAGCGTGTCGAGGCGGTCCTGGTAATCGCGCGTGTGGATGATCTCGCCGTAGAACTCCGGCGCGCTGTCGAGGTTGTGGTTGTAGTAGTCCAGCCCCGCCGCCTTCAGGGTGCGGGCCTGCCCGGCCGACAGCATGCCGAGCGTGGCGCAGGTCTCGAGGCCGAGCGCCTTTACCGCGCCGACCATCGCGGCGACCCTGGGCATGTCGCGTTCCTTCGGCGAACGCCACGCCGCGCCCATGCAGAAGCGCGAAGCGCCGGCGGCGCGGGCCTGCTTCGCCTTCGCCAGCACCTCGTCGAGGTCCATCAGTTTTTCCGCCGCCACGCCGGTGGCGTAGCGCGCCGCCTGCGGGCAGTAGGCGCAGTCCTCGGGGCAGCCGCCGGTCTTGATCGAGAGCAGCGTCGAGACCTGCACCGCATTGGGGTCGTGGTGCTCGCGGTGCACCGCCTGCGCACGTGCCAGAAGGTCGGCAAACGGGAGATCCATCAGCGCGAGGACTTCCTCGCGCGACCAGTCGTTGCGGATGGGCATGCCTTCGTTCCGGTAGGATGGATGGCGCGGCCGGCGCAAGCGGCAGGCGCGCAGGGAGTGTCGGAGGAGCCATGGAGGCTGTCAACCTGGAGCCGGGCGGCAAAGTCGACGGGCCGCTGCAGCGCCTGCTGCGTTTCGTGCTGCCGCTGCATTGCCTCCTGTGCGGCGCCGCCGGCAGCGATGGCCGCGATCTCTGCACCGGCTGCGCCGGCGACCTTGCGGCCAACCAGCCCTGCTGTCCCGCCTGTGCGCTGCCGCTGGAAAGCGCGGCGCCGCTGTGCGGTGCCTGCCTGCGCAAGCCGCCGCCGTTCACCCGGGCGTGGGCGCCGTTCCGCTATGGCCACCCGCTCGACCTGCTGGAAACCCGCTTCAAGTTCGCCGGCGACCTTGCCGCCGGGCGCGTGCTGGCCGGGCTGCTGGCCGAGCGGGCGCGGCGCGATCGGCCGGCGCTGCCGGACCTGATCGTGCCGGTGCCACTGCACGTCTCCCGCCTGCGCGAGCGCGGCTACAACCAGGCGCTGGAACTGGCGCGCCCGCTGGCGCGCGCGATCGGCGTGCCCCTGCGCCACGACCTGCTGCTGCGGCGGCGTGCCACTCCGCCGCAGACCGGCCTCGATGCCAGGGCGCGCCGGCGCAACCTCGCCGGCGCGTTCGAGCTGGCTGCCGGAACGGAGCTGCCATCGCACGTGGTGCTGTTCGACGATGTCATGACCACCGGCGCCACGCTGCGTGAAGGCGCCCGGTTGCTGCGCCACCGCGGTGCACGCCGGGTGGACGTGTGGGCCCTCGCACGCGCGCCGCGGCGCGGCTGATCATCGCGACCGGCGGCGCAAGGGCGACATGCCCGATCCGCCTCGCCAGGACACCGGGCTGCCGTACTCCGTCATGGACGCCATTGACCTCGTAATGTGACGCACGTCACAAATCCGGTGTTAATCTAGCCGCCATCGCCGCCGGACCCGCGGCGTCGGGATGCAGCGATGGACGCTCGCGAGCCCGACCCAGGTTTCCGCTACTGGGCCTTCGTCAGCTACAGCCACCAGGACGAATCCTGGGGGCGCTGGGTCCATCGCGCGCTCGAAAGCTGGCGCCTGCCGCAGGGGCTGGTCGGCGCCCCCGTTGCCGCGGGCGTGGTGCCGGCCCGCCTCGCTCCGGTATTCCGCGATCGCGACGAGCTGCCGACGGCGACCGACCTCGGCCAGACGGTCAGCGAGGCGTTGCGGCAGTCGTGGAGCCTGGTGGTGGTGTGTTCGCCGGCTGCGGCCGCCTCGCGCTGGGTCAACGAGGAAGTGCGGGCGTTCCAGCGCCTCGGGCGCGGCGACCGCATCCACTGCCTGCTGGTCGATGGCGAAGGCACCGACCCGGCGCCGTGCTTCCCGCCGGCCTTGCGCGAGGCAAGCGGGTCTGGCGAACCGGTCGCGGCGGACGTGCGCCGGGGTGGCGACGGCCGCTCGGCCGCCCGCATCAAACTGGTGGCCGGCATACTCGGCCTTCCCTACGACCGCCTGGTGCAGCGCGATCACCAGCGCAGCTACCGGCGCGTGGTCGCCTTTGCCGCCGCCGCCGTGTTCGCGCTGGCGGTGCTCGCCACGTTCACCCTCGTCACCCTGTCCTCGCGCCGCGAAGCCGAAGCGCAGCGCGGCCACGCCGAAGGGCTGGTCGAGTTCATGCTCGGCGACCTGCGCCGCAAGCTCGAGCCGGAGGGCAAGCTCGCCACGCTCGATGCGGTCGGCAAGGAAGCCCTCGCCTATTACGCCGCGCAGGACCCCGCCAGCCTCGATGCCGACGCCCTCGCCCGCCGCGCCCGCGCGCTGCACCAGATCGGTGAGGTCGCCGACCAGCGCGGCCAGCTCGACGACGCCCTCGCCGTGTTCCGGGAGGCGGCCAGGAGCACCGCCGAGTTGCTCGTGCGGGATCGGGACAACCCCCAGCGGATCTTCGACCACGCGCAGAGCCAGTACTGGGTAGGGCTGATCGCACACCAGCGTGGGCAGGAGGGCAGCGCCGAGGCGGCGTTTCGCGAGTACAAGGCCCTTGCCGACCGGCTCATCGCCGCGGACCCGGGCAACATGAAATGGCAGGCGGAAGGGAGCTACGCCGACAGCAACCTCGGCACGCTGCTCTTCAACCGGGGCAGCGCCGATGAAGCCGCCGCGCTGTTCGAGAGGGCACTGGCTGCCGCGCAACTCATTGCCGCGGACGATCCACATGATCTTCAGAACCAGTTCGAACTGGCGCAATCGCACGCCTGGCTGGCCGACGCACGTCTCGAACAGGGCCGCCTGCAGGATGCGATCGCCCAGCGTGAGTCGGAGATCGCGCTCTACGAGCAGATGCTCCAGACCGACTCGACCAACCGCGACGCGCGTGAAGGCTTGCTCGTCGCCGAAACCGCATTGGGGCAACTGTCCCTGCTGCAGGGAAGGGTGGAACTGGCCGTGCTGCAGTCGCAACGGGCCACCGCCCTGGCAGGGGAACTGATCGGGCCCGATCGCGAGAACACGAGGATCGTCGACTACGCCTCCTCGGCCGAGATGATGATGGCGAGGGCGATGAAGGCCAGCGGCGACATCCGTGCTGCACAGGCCGCCGCCGAGCGGGCGCGCGGACTCGCCGCGTCGCTGGTCGAGCGGGACGCCAGCGTGGTAGCGTGGCAGATACGACTGGGAGCGGCCTTGCTGCAGCAGGCGGCAATCGGGCAGGGCAGCGCGCTCGACAACCTGCGCACGGTGCAGGGCGTGATGCAGCGCCTCGATGCGCTGGGAGCGTCCGCGCGCGACAACCGCCAGGCACGCCTCCTGTACGCGCAATGCCTGCTGATGGCAGCCGACAGCCACGTTGTCCTCGGGAACCCGGGCGAAGCAGGCAGAAGCTGGCAGAAGGCCGCTTCGCTGATCAATGAAGACGTGCCGCTGCAGGGGCCTGTCGCCCAGGCGCTGCTATTCGTCGCGCTCGGGCACCTGCAGCGGACCGGTGAAGCGCGATCCCTGCTGGCCCACCTGCGCAATGTGGGTTACCGCGAGCCGGAATTCGCGCGCCTTGCCGAATCATTCGCGGGCGAGGATCCAGCGCACGTCGCGGGAACGGAAATTGCCGGCCCATAAGGTCCGGAATGGCAATCTTCATGGGGAGGACGCAGCAATGAACCAGCTCGACGTCAATGTCATCGTGTCGGGGACTGCACCCAACGACCTGGCGTTCGCCTACCAGGCCGCCGATCCGAGCCAGCCCACGGCGAAATACCTGGACCCGAAATCGGGCGACATCACGGTCCCGAAAGGAGTGACCAACCTCCGGATCGCGTTCCACCTGAAGCCACGTTTGCTCGACGCGAGCTTCGATCTCGGCCAATCCGCGGGCAAGAAGGCCCTGACGATCTGGAGCGTGGAACCGGGCAAGTCGACCAAGATGACGCCCGACCCGCCGGACTTCGGACCCGTCGGCGTCAGTACCTCGAGCCCGCCGATGTCGGTGTCGGTGATCGACCGCAACCAGCTTCCGGGTCCGGTCGACTACGAGTACCAGTTGGTCGTGGGCGTGCGCGTCAATGGCGTGATCCACCCGGTTTCCACCCCGGATCCGAAGATCCGCAATGGCTCGGACCGCATAGCCGTCTCCCCGTGGATCGTCGCCGGCATCACGGTGCTGGTCCTTGCCGGGTTGTTTGCCCTGTACGTGTGGAACCGCAATCGCAGCGCCAGCGATCCCGGAGGGGAAATGGGCGGGACGCCAACCACTTCGATGCCGGTTGGGGCGACGGAGCCGGGGTCAT
This sequence comes from Pseudomonadota bacterium, assembly GCA_023412995.1. Taxonomy (GTDB): domain Bacteria; phylum Pseudomonadota; class Gammaproteobacteria; order Xanthomonadales; family Rhodanobacteraceae; genus Dokdonella_A. The sequence continues at coordinate 1,698 of JAEZQS010000115.1, read as the reverse complement.
TGCGCGACCGGGAAGACGGTGGGCTGCGAAACACGATCCAGGTCAAGATCAACTATCAGAAAAACGATGACCAGGAAAAGGAATTCACCTATTCGCGGACGGACGCGGGCGATTCACCTGTGGAACTGGATCTCAGGGGCAACATCACAGTGCCACCGCAGAGCGGCCCCGTGGCCATCACGTTCCATATCCACGAAGCTTCCCGGGGCCTAGCCTTCGCGCAAGTCCCCTTCGGGATATACACCTCGGCTTCGGGAGGGAAAGGCGAGAAGCCCGGCGAGGAGTTCCTCGGGCCCTTTCCCGGAGAGGACTGGCCGAAGAGCTTCACCATCATCGATCGCAATACCCTGCCGTCCTGCAGCGACCCTTGCGCATACGCCGTCTACTTCTACAAGCTGAACTTCACCCGTGACGGACAGCCCGATCTTTCCACGCCCGATCCCAAGATCCGCAATGGTGGCGCGACGCTCACGTCTCCATAGCCCTGGCTGGCGTTCACTCGCGCGTCGAACCCGCGTGAGGGGTCCTCTGCGTTCTTCAGCTCAGGAACCGCCCGTGCCCAGGGCCAGCGCCATCACCAGTCCCAGCCACAACACCAGCCCCACCCGGTTGTTGTTGCGGAACGCCTGGAAGCAGTGCTCGCGCGAGCGGTCGCGGATCAGCCAGAGCTGCCAGCCGAACAGGCCGGCAGCCGCGGCGAGGCCGGCAAACCAGGGCCAGCCGAGCGAGGCGCGGGTCCCGGCGAGCAGCATGGCGAAGAGGAACGTCGCCATCAGCACGCCGATGATCACGCGGTCGGCGTCGCCGAACAGGATCGCGGTGGACTTCGCGCCGACGCGCAGGTCGTCCTCGCGGTCGACCATGGCGTATTCGGTGTCGTACACGGTCGAGAACAGCACGTTGGCGAGGAACAGCAGCCAGCACAACGGCGGCAGGCTGTTGCCGACTGCAGCAAAGGCCATCGGGATGGACCAGCCGAACGCCGCGCCGAGCACGACCTGCGCGAGATGCGTGACGCGCTTGGTGAAGGGATAGACCGCGGCCAGGGCCGCGCCGACGAAGGACAGCTTGATCGTCAGCGCGTTGGTGAAGAGCACCAGCACGAACGCCAGAGCCAGGAGGGCGCCGAACAGCAGCAATGCCTCGCGCTTGTTGACGCGCCCTGCGGCCATCGGCCGCCCTCGCGTGCGCTCGACCTTGGCATCCAGCCAGCCGTGGTCGGCGTAATCATTGATGACGCAGCCGGCCGAACGCATCACGAACACGCCCAACGTGAAGACCAGCAGCAGCCCCGGCGGCGGGAAATCGCCGGCGGCGAACCACAGCGCCCACCAGGTGGGCCACAGCAGCAGCAACGCGCCCACCGGGCGGTCCATGCGCATCAGCACCAGGTACTCGCGCGCGCGGGCGCGGTGGCGCTCGGGCAGTGCACGCAGCAGCGTGTCGATCACGCCGGCCGAGCGCGCCGAGGTATCGGCTGGCTTCGATGACGCGACTGGCCGCGGCGCCACCTGCGGCTTGCGTGCAAACGACGGAATAACGGCCGCTTCGTCAGTGGCTGTCGAAGTGCGCGCGGTCGGCGCCTTCGGTTGTGCGGCCGGTGTTGCTGCGGGAGCGGAGCGTGGCGGCGTCGCGGCAGCCGCGGACGTTGCCGGCGCGCGCGTTGCCACCTGGGCGACGCGCGCATCGGTGCCGGTC
>JAEZQS010000092.1 GCA_023412995.1 Pseudomonadota bacterium | reverse complement strand
CGGCTGCCCCGGCCACGGGCACCATCGACGCCCCGGCCTGTCCGGTCGGCGTGTTCAAGTGCCCGCCGAAGCCGACGAGCTGGGAAATGTGCCGGCGCAACGACCTGTTCGACTTCTACGAACCCGGACTGCCGGTGACGGGCGACCGCGCCAGCGCCCCGCGCAACCTGGCCGCGGACAAGGTCAGCAGCCCGGATCCCGCGCACTACGCGCTCGAAGGCAAGGCCGAAATCCGTCAGCTCGACCTCGTGCTGCACGCCGAGCGCCTCACCTGGAACACCGAAACCACCGACTACACGGCCGAAGGCGGCGTCACCTACCAGGACCGCGACCTGCTGCTGTCGGCCGACAGCGCCAGGGGCAACGCCGACCTCGATCGCTGCACGCTCGAGGGCGTGCGCTACCAGCTGCTCGGCACGCGCGGCAACGGCGTCGCGCAGGTGGCGGTGGTCGATGACGTCGACCACGCGCGCCTGGAAGGGGCGACCTATTCCACCTGCGACGTCGCCGACCAGCAATGGGCGTTCGCCGCGCGCGAGATCGAGCTGGACCGCGCCAACGGCATCGGCCATGCACGGGACGTCACCTTCCGCATCCACGACGTGCCGGTGTTCTGGCTGCCGTGGGCGCGCTTCCCGCTCGACGACCGTCGCGTCAGCGGTTTCCTGTTTCCCTCGATCGGCTTCAGCGACAAGCGCGGCTTCGACCTGACCGTTCCCTACTACCTCAACCTCGCGCCCAACTACGACGCCACCCTGATGCCACGCCTGATGACGGATCGTGGCCTGATGCTGGGCGGCGAGTTCCGTTACCTGACCGAAGGCAGCCGCGGCGTCTTCAATGCCGAGGTGATGCCGTCGGATTCGCGCGCCGACGACGAGGAACGCGCCTACGGCGAGTCGCTTCCCGGCACGCGCTGGTGGTACCAGTGGGTGGACCAGACGGCGTTCGGGCCGGACTGGAACGCGCGCGTCAACCTCAACCGCGTGTCCGACGACCGCTACTTCGAGGACTTCGGCCGCGGCCTGTACAGCTCCGCGATCAGCTTCCTGCCCTCGCGCGCCTACCTCAACGGCCACGGCACCTGGTGGACGGCATCGATCGGCGGCGACGACTACCAGGTCACCGACCCGACCCTGGCCGACCGATTCGAGCCCTACCGGCGCCTGCCGCGCGCGCTGTTCAACTTCGCACGCCCGCTGGGCAGCCATTTCGACGCCGGGTTCGACGCCGAGTTCGTCGCCTTCTCCAAGGACGACGCGGTCGAGGGCCAGCGCATCGACCTCTATCCGCACCTGTCCCTGCCCTACGAGACCGCGGCCTGGTTCGTGCGGCCGGAACTGGGCTACCGCTACACCGCCTACGAACTGCAGCACCTCTCCGAGGGTACCAATCCGCTGCTGGATTCGAACCGCCCGCACCGCGGCGTGCCGATCTTCAGCCTCGACAGCGGCCTGGTGTTCGAGCGCTCGCTCCAGTTCGGCGGCGAGGCGTGGACGCAGACGTTCGAGCCGCGCGCGTACTACCTGCGCGTGCCGTACCGCAACCAGGACGAGCTGCCGCTGTTCGACACCCAGCAGATCCCCTTCAGCTTCGGCGAGCTGTTCCGCACCAACCGCTTCGTCGGTGCCGACCGCCAGATGGACGCCAACAACCTGTCGCTGGCCCTCACCACGCGCTTCCTCGAGGACGCGACCGGCACCGAGCGCATTTCCGCCAGCATCGGCGAGATCCGCTACTTCGACGAGCAGCGCGTCCAGCTCCCGAACCGGCCGCCGACCGACTACGGCGGCTCCACCTATGCGGGCGAACTGGACCTGCACCTTTCCGACCGCTGGCGCGTCGTGCTCGACCAGCAGTGGAACCCGAACACCGACCGCACCGATCTTTCCACGCTGACTCTGCAGAACCGCTTCGGCCACGACGGCATCGTCAACTTCTCCTACCGCTACCGGCGCGACTTCCTCGAGCAGGTCGACGTGTCAGCGGCGCTGCCGATCGCCCCGGGCTGGCGCCTGATCGCGCGCGAGAATTACGCGCTGGATGATCCGAACCCGCCAGCCGGGAGCGATGGCAGCCGGACGCTGGAGGGCTTCCTCGGCATCGAGCACGACACCTGCTGCATCGCCTGGCGCCTGGTGGCCCGCCACTGGGTGCGCAATGCCGAGGGCGAGACCGACAACGCGCTCTACTTCGAGCTCGAGTTCAAGGGCGTCGGTTCGGTCGGCCAGAAGACCGACTCGTTCCTGCGCCGTGGTATCCTCGGCTACCAGTAGCCGGGCCTTCCCGGTGGCCGCGCGGCGCCGCCCTGGCGCGTCCCGCCGGCCGCCACGCCCGCCGCCAGCCAGCCTTTCCGTCCGGGCTTCCGGACCAGCGGACCTCCCATGAATCGACTCTTCCTCGCCGGACTCGTCCTCGCCCTTTCCGCCGTGGTGCCGGGCCTGGCGCCACGCGTCCACGCCGCCGAACCCATCGACCGCATCGTCGCGGTGGTCGACGAGGACGTGGTGCTGCAAAGCGAACTCGATCGCCAGGTGGCGCAGGTCACCAAGCAGTTCGCCGCCAACCCGCAGCAGCTGCCCCCACGCGACGTGCTCGAGCGCCAGCTGCTCGAGCGACTGGTGATGGAGAAGCTGCAGGTCGCGCGCGCCGACTCCACCGGCGTCAAGGTGTCCGATGCCGAGGTCGACCAGGCGCTCGCCACCATTGCCGGCCAGAACAACATGCAGCTGGGGCAGCTGCGTGGCGCGGTGGAATCGCAGGGCCTGGACTACGAGCAGTTCCGCAAGAACGTGCGCGACCAGCTGATCGTGCAGCGTTTGCGCCAGCGCGTGGCGCAGAGCCGCGTGCAAGTGAGCGATGCCGAGATCGACAGCCTGCTCGCCAACGGCAACCTCAACCAGGGCCAGCTGCACCTGGGCTACATCCTGGTCGGCGTGCCCGATGGCGCCACCCCCGAACAGGTCGACGAGGCCCACGCGCGCGCCGAGGAAGCGCGCCGGCAGATCGAGGGCGGAATGGACTTCGCGGCCGCGGCGATCCGCTACTCCAACGCCGAGAACGCGCTGCAGGGCGGCGACCTCGGCTGGCGCAACCGCAACGAATTGCCGCCGGCGCTGGTGGATGCCGCCGACAAGCTGCAGGAGGGCGGCGTGTCCGAACCGCTGCGCGGGCCGAACGGCTTCCACCTGATCAAGCTGCTCGGCAAGCGGGAAGGCGGCGGCGAACACGTCGTCACCGAATACGAGGCGCGCCACATCCTGATCGAGCCGAGCGAGCTCGTGTCCGACGAGCAGGCGCACGAGAAGATCGTCGACGTGCGGCAGAAGATCGTCGCCGGCGAGGACTTCGCCGAGGCGGCCAAGAAATACTCGCAGGACGCCACCACCGCGCGCCTCGGCGGCGACCTCGGCTGGTTCGCCGGCGACGCGTACGGTACCCGCATCGCCGAGGCGGTGCAGTCGCTCAAGCCCGGCGAGATCTCCGAACCCTTCCAGACCAACGCCGGCTGGCACATCGTGCAGCTGGTGGACACCCGCACCAGCGACAAGTCGGGCCAGATGCAGCGCGACGAGGCACGCAACATCCTGTTCCAACGCAAGGCGCAGGACGAGTACGAGAGCTTCCTGCGCCAGATGCGCAGCGAATCCTACGTCGACATCCGCCTGCCAGGCGGAAATGCCAAGGCCGTTCCCGCGTCCTGACGGCGCCTCGCCGCCGCGCCGGCCGGTGCCGACGACTGCACCGCGGTGTCCCCTGGCTGGGCCCCTGCCGGCATGCCCGTGACGGCGCACGGGGATCGCGGTACACGGCTGCCACGCCTTGCCGTCACCGCCGGCGAGCCGGCCGGCATCGGCGCCGAACTGCTGGTGCGGCTGGCGCACAGCGACATCGAAGCCGATCTCGTCGCCCTCGTCGATCCCGACCTGCTCGCGGCGGCGGCATCGCGGCTGGGCCTGCCCCTGCGCATCGACGAGTACATGCCGGACGTCGCCATTGCGCGGCGCGAGCCCGGCACCCTGCGCCTGCTGCCTCTTGCCCTGCCGGCGCCTTCCGTCCCCGGGCGCCCCGACCCGCGCAACGCGCCCTACGTGCTCGCCATGCTGGCGCGCGCCGCCAGCGGCGCCTCGAGCGGGGAGTTCGATGCCCTCGTCACCGCGCCGGTGCACAAGGGCGTGATCAACGATGCCGGCGTTCCGTTCCGCGGCCACACCGAATTCTTCGCGGCGCGTGCGGGCTGCGAGGTCGTCATGATGCTGGTGGCGGCTGGTGCAGGCGGTCGCGGCCGCGCTGCGGACCTGCGTGTCGCCCTCGCCACGACGCACCTGCCGCTGTCGGCGGTGCCGGCTGCCATCACCCAGCCCGGGCTGGTGCGCACGCTGCGCATCCTCTGCGACGACCTGATCGGCCGCTTCGGCATTGCCGCCCCGCGCGTGGCGGTACTCGGTCTCAATCCGCACGCGGGTGAAGGCGGGCATTTCGGCCGCGAGGAAATCGACGTCATCGCGCCGGCCATCGGCCAGGTGCGCGCGGCCGGGTTCGACCTCGCCGGCCCGCTGCCGGCCGACACGGCGTTCGTGCCGGATCAGCTGGCGCGTTTCGATGCCGTGCTGGCGATGTACCACGACCAGGGCCTGCCGGTGCTCAAGCACGCCGGCTTCGGGCACGCCGTCAACGTGACCCTGGGCCTGCCCTACGTGCGCACCTCGGTCGACCACGGCACCGCACTCGACATCGCCGGCAGCGGCCGCGCCGACCCAGGCAGCCTGCTCGCCGCCACCCGCCTCGCGCTGGCGCTCGCGCACCCGGGCCGCGGAAACTGATGCCCGACCCGCGCCGCCGGGCCGCCGACACCTGGCCAGGAGCAGAAGGCCTCCGACGCTAAGCAAACGGAGTACACGGAAATGCAAGGAAACGCGAGCAGCGGCAACGTCCACCGGATCGCGTGCCGCGCATTGGCCACCGGTTGCCTTGAATTTTTCGCGTGCTCTGCGAGGCTATCGTTCGTCCTGGGCCCCCGGGCGCTTCCGCGCCACCCTCGAAAACGGAGTCTCCGCATGCGTCGCACCATCCTCTTGTCCATTGGCCTCACGATGCTCCTGCCCTGCGCGGCCATGGCAGCGCCGGTCGACTACGCCATCGATGCGGCGCACACCTATCCGAGCCTCGAAATGCCGCACATGGGCATTTCGGTGTGGCGCGGGAAGATCAACCGCACCAGCGGTACGGTGAGACTCGACCGCGACGCGCGCAGCGGGACGGTGGACATCGCGATGGAAGCTTCCAGCATCGATTTCGGGCTCGACGCCATGAACGAGGAAGCGCGCAAGCCGCGTTGGCTGGATGCAGGCCAATTCCCGCGCCTGACCTACGCCGGCACGATCCGCTTCGCGGGCGACACCCCGGTGGCGGTGGACGGTGAACTCACCCTGCGCGGCCAGACGCATCCGGTCAAACTCGCCATCAACGCGTTCCGCTGCATCGAACATCCGATGACCCACCGCGAAGTATGCGGCGCCGACGCGGAGGCCGACCTCGACCGCGTGGCGTTCGGCATGCCCGCCGGCAACTCGCCCGCCGACAGCCGCATCCACCTGCGCATCCAGGTCGAGGCGCGGCGCCAGTAGCGTTCGAACGCAAGAGCGCTGCAAGCGCCACGCGGAGGTGGCGGGTTGCGGCGCCATCCGGTGCGTTCGTCGCATGTGCGGATTCACGGTCGCGGCTGCGCCGCTCCGACGACAGACCAGCTTTCGTAGGAGCGCTGCAAGCG
>JAEZQS010000352.1 GCA_023412995.1 Pseudomonadota bacterium | reverse complement strand
CCCAGATGCAGGCGACGATGCGCGAGACCGGCTTCGAGGGCGACTTCCCGGCGTTCCTCGAATTCCTCCGCAGCGACCCGCGCTTCTACGCGAAGACGCCGGAGGAACTGCTGATGCGCGCGGCATGGATCGCCAAGCAGGTGGATGCGAAGCTCGGCCGCTATTTCGGCCTGCTGCCGCGCGGGCGCTTCGGCATCGAGCCGGTACCGGCGGCGATCGCGCCGTTCTGGACCGCCGGGCGCGGCAGCGCGCACACCTACTGGGTCAACATCTACGACCTGCCGTCGCGTCCGCTCTACAACCTGCCGGCGCTGACCCTGCACGAATCGGCGCCCGGCCATGCGCTGCAAGGCGAGCTGGCGGAGGAGCAGAAGGGCCTGCCGCCGTTCCGCAGCAAGTCCTACATCTCCGCCTACGGCGAAGGCTGGGCGCTCTACTGCGAGAAGCTCGGCGAGGAAATGGGCATCTACCAGACGCCCTACGAGGAATTCGGTCGCGAGACCTACGAGATGTGGCGCGCGGCGCGGCTGGTGATCGACACCGGAATCCACCACAAGGGCTGGAGCCGCGCCCGGGCGATCGACTACCTCGCCTCGCACACCGCGCTCAGCCGGCACGAGGTCGAGACCGAGGTCGACCGCTACATTTCCTGGCCCGCGCAGGCGCTCAGCTACAAGTTGGGTGAGATGAAGATCCTCGAATTGCGCGCGCGCGCCGGGAAAGCGCTCGGCGCACGCTTCGAGCTGGCCGACTTCCACGACGCGGTGCTGGCCGAAGGCTCGGTGCCCCTGCCGGTGCTCGAGCAGCAGGTGGATGCGTGGGTGGCGAAGCGGCTGGAGCGGCAAAAGCCGGTGGATGCCGGCTGAACAGCGGCACCCGGCAGCGCCGCTCCACATCGTCTCCGCAGCCGCGGGACCTGCGCGCGCCCGTTCGCTGCGCTGGCACCCGCGTTGCTAGAGCGAACGCAGGAACGCCGCGAGGTCCTGCCGTTCCCGCGCCGTGAAGCCGATCGCGAAGCGGGTGTCGTAGAAGTCGATGGCGTCCTCGATGGTGGCTGCGGCGCCGTTGTGGAAGTAGGGCGCTCGGCCGGCGAGCGCGCGCAGGATCGGCCCCTTGAACTTGCCGATGTCGGCCCATCGGCCGGTGACGAGCGCGCGCCCGGGATCCGTCGTCTGCACGGTCTGGCCGGTGGCGAGATTGCGCAGGGTATAGAGCGGCAGGTCGGCGGTACGCACGCCGGCGTCCGAAATGCCGAGGTCCAGCGGCAGCGTGACCGAGTGGTTGCCCACGTTGGGCGCGTTGTGGCAGGTGCTGCAGGTGCCTTCGATCGCGCCTTGCCCGAGCACGTCGTTCAATCCGCCGACGCTGGTGATCTGGAAGACGCGCGTGTTGAACAGCCGTTCGCCGCGCGCCACCTGGGCCCGCGCCTGGCGCATGCCGGAACCGCTGACCGGACCCTCCGTTGCTTCCCACGCACTGAACAGGGCCATGGCCTGGGCATTGAACGGCGCACCGGCCGGATCGCCGCCGAGCGTGTCGTTGATGCCGATGTAATAGCGCTGGTTGGCGAGGATGCGCGGGCCACCCAGCGCATCGTCGGCGTTGAGCAGGCCTGCGCGATCGTCGCGCACCTGTGCGGTGGTGAGGCCGGTCTCGAACGCGACGATCTCCTCCAGGTCGGCTTCCGATGGCGGCGTGGCCCCTTCGGCATGGCCGGCGATGGCATGCAGTGCCTGCGTGCGGAGGCTGGACACGAGGGTGCCCTGCTGCACGCCCGCATCCATTGGCGGCACGAACGGGGCCGTCGATTCGCGCCCGTCCCACATGACGGCGCTCAGGTAGCCGAGGTTGGTTGCCGGCAGCGGGCGCCGGAACAGGGAGAGCTGCGCCGCGCTGGCGAAACCGTAGGGGTCATCGACCGCATCGAGGGCGAACTCCGCTCCCGCCGGGATGCCCATGCCCACGCGCAGGACGCCGCGCCGGAGCAGCATCGAATAGGCAGAGCGGCGCGCATCGACGGTGGAGACGTCCGCCAGCGGGGAATCGGCACCATCCACCGGGCGGAACAGCGGATCGGTGCCGCCGCTCGCCTCGAAGCGTGCCTGCACGCCAGCCGGCGTCAGCGACCACGCGTCTTCCTGCCGATGGCAGGTATTGCAGCTGCGGCCGTTGCTGCCGAGGCTCCGGAAAAAGGCGTTGTCCTGGTCGATCGAGCCGGTCGGGGTGAAGGTGCGCAGCCAGCCGCTCGGGTCGGCAGTGGTGAGCGGGTCGCCCGCCGGCGGATCGAGCGGGGCGGCGCCTGCGGCCGCGCCGATCAGGGCGCAGCCGGCAAGCAGCCAGCGGGTACGTCGCGGGGCGGCGGGGCGGACCGCCGTGCGGTGCGTGCGCGCCGGATCAGGGATAGCCATGGGGGAACTCCTCGGTTCCGCCAGCCGCGGGAGCGGACTGTCGCGCAGCCGGTCAACGCCGGAACGCGGCCATCCGTGCCATCGCCGTGAGGCGGGCAGGCGGGGGAGGAGGATGGGTCGGGCGGCGGCCGGCAGCGGCGGCCGCTGCTGCGCTCAGGCCGGCTCGGGATACTCGGGCTTCTGCTCGCGTGCGAGCAGTTCGCGCATGCCTTCGGCAGGGGTCAGCTCCTCGTGCAGCACGCGCTGCACCAGCGCGCTGATCGGCAGCTCCACGCCATGGCCGCGCGCCAGCTGCATGACGGTATCGACGGTCTGCACGCTTTCGACCACCTGGCCGATGGCGGCCACCGCCTCGGCGAGGGGAACGCCGCGGCCGAGCGCGAGGCCGAGGCGGCGATTGCGCGACAGGTCGCCGGTGCAGGTCAGGACGAGGTCGCCGAGTCCGGCGAGGCCCATCAGCGTTTCGGCACGCGCGCCGATCGCGGTGCCGAGGCGCAGCATCTCCGCCAGGCCACGCGTGATCAGGCCGGCACGCGCGTTGAGTCCGCATTGCATGCCGTCGGCGACGCCGGTGGCGACCGCCAGCACGTTCTTCATCGCCCCGCCGAGCTCTGCGCCGGTGACGTCGCTGCCGGTGTAGGAGCGGAAGGTGGGCGCGTGCAGCTGGCGCGCGATCGCGTGTGCAAACGTGGCGTCGGCCGAATGCACGGTGATCGCGGTCGGCAGGCCCAGCGCGACCTCGTGTGCGAAGGACGGGCCGGTAATGACCGCCGCCGGGTGGCCCGGCAGCCGCTCGGCCACGAGCTGGTGCAGGAAGCGCCCGCTGCCGGGATCAAAGCCCTTGGTGGCCCAGGCCACGCCGGCATCGCCGGCGATCCACGGCGCCACCTCGTCGAGCAGCGCGCCAAACGCATGGCTCGGCACCGCCAGCAGCACGATGCCGGCGTCGCGCACGACCGGTTCCAGCATGGCCGAAAGCTGCAGTGCCTCCGGCAACACCAGCTCGGGCAGGTAACGGGCATTGCGCCGGAGCGTCGCCATCTCGACCACCGCCTGCGGCGTGCGGCCCCACAGGGTGGCCGGCACGCCGTTGCGGGCGAGCTGGGCGGCCAGCGCGGTGCCCCAGGATCCCGCGCCAAGCACGGCGACCGGGCGCGGGCTGCTCATCGGGCGATGGCCCGCTGGCAGGGCGGGCGGCTCAGGCGTTCGCCCCGGCGCCGGCGGCGGCTTCCTCGCGCCGGCGCATCTGGTCGGCGTACAGCGCGTCGAAGTTGAT
>JAEZQS010000351.1 GCA_023412995.1 Pseudomonadota bacterium | reverse complement strand
GGCGTTGGCGCATCGCGACCTCCTGTCGCAGCGCCCGGCAGGCAACGCGCTCAGCGCGCGCGATCGGCAGGCGCGTCCGGTTGTGCCGGTACGGCGCCGGCAGTGCTGCGCTCCAGCGCAAGGATCTGCTGTTCGAGTTCTTCCAGCTTTTCGCGCGTGCGCAGCAGCACGCAGCGCTGCACGTCGAATTCCTCGCGGGTGACGAGGTCCAGTTCACGCAGCCCGGCCTGGAGCGTGCTGCGGAAGGTTGCGCCAAGGTCGCTGCGGACCTGGTCGAAGCCGGGCGGGACCAGGGCAGCGAGCCGCTGCGCGAGCTGGTCGACGGTGTGCATCGTGATCATCTCGGATGTCCGGTGGTGGTACGCCATCATCGCACGCGCCCCCGGGTGCCACGGTGGGCGGTTCGCCGGCACCCCATCCTTGCCGACCCGGTCCCTGGGGATTCGGGCCGTGGGGCCGCGTGGCGCCCCCACGGGCGGGGGCCTCCCTGCTCGTCGTTCCGTCGACGTTTCTCCCCGCACGGCCAGTCTAGCCATCGGGGGCCGCGGCACCAGCCGGAGAATTCGCAACGTCCTGTAGGAAAACTCCTACAGCGCGGCCGCGGCAGCCAGGGCGTGCTCCGGTATCATCCGGACTGCCCCTGCAGCCTCGGAGTGCGGCCATGCACATGGTCATGGCGATCATCAAGCCGTTCAAGCTGGACGACGTGCGCGAAGCGCTCGCGGAAGTGGGCGTGCAGGGCATCACCGTCACCGAGGTGAAGGGCTTCGGGCGGCAGAAGGGCCATACCGAGCTCTATCGCGGCGCCGAGTACGTGGTCGATTTCCTGCCCAAGATCAAGCTCGAGGTCGCCGTCACCGACGACGAACTCGAGCGCGTGCTGGAAGCGATCACGACGGCGGCGAACACCGGCAAGATCGGCGACGGCAAGCTCTTCGTGTGGCGTCTCGACCGCGTGGTGCGCATCCGCACCGGCGAGCTCGACGCCGATGCGCTGTAGCCACGCACCCGCCGGCCTCAGCGCAGCAGGATCCACAAGCCGAGCAGCGCGAACAACATGGCTGCGCCGATCCGCGCCGCCTTCAGCGGCATCCGCGCCGCGAAACGCGCCCCCAGCCACACCACCGGCACGTTGGCCAGCAGCATGCCGGCCGTGGTGCCGGCAACCACTTCCCACAGCGGGTGGTAGCGCGCGGCGAGCACCACGGTAGCGACCTGCGTCTTGTCGCCCATCTCGGCGAGGAAGAAGGCCACCAGCGCGGCAAGGAAGACGCCGTGTCCCGCCATGGGAGGCACTTCGTCGGCGTCGATCCGGTCGGGCACCAGGGTCCACGCCGCGACGGCGAAGAAGCTCGCCGCGACCAGCCAGGTGAGCAGGCGTGGGGAGAGCCACGCCGCGACCAGCGCACCGGCCGAGCCGGCCAGCGCATGGTTGGCGAGTGTCGCCACGAGGATGCCGAGGCAGATCGGCCATGGCCGCCGGTACCTGGCCGCCAGCACCAGCGACAGCAGCTGGGTCTTGTCGCCGATTTCCGCGATCGCGACGGCAACGGTGGAAACGAGCAGGGTCTGCAAGCAGGACTCCACGGGCCAGGAAAGGGACGCAATGGTTCCGCCTGCCACCCCGGCCCGGGCGTGGCCTGCATGAACCGAAGGTCTCGCCGCGTCGCAGAAGCGACGACCGTCGCGCGCCATGGCGTGTCCGCCAAGTGTGTTGACGCGCGCGCCGCGGCGGGGCCGCGGCCGGCTACTCCCCGATGGAGTGGCGCGAGTCTAGCAGGACTGGCAGGCGATGACCCGACGCGCACCGGCAACCCGGTGCGTCAGCCGCCGCGTTCGCTGCGCAGCGCACGGGCACTGCGGGCGTCCCCCGCGCTGCGGCGCCCGACCAGCACGCCGAGTCCCGCAATCCCACCGACCACCAGCAGGCCGCCAGCCACCGTGATCCCGCGTGGCATCGCTTCACCCAGCAGCGTGACGCCGAGCAGGGTGGAAAACAGGAGCTCGGCCGCCTGCATCGACTCGACCGCGCCGAAGGCGGCTGGATCGTCCTGCACCATCCCGGTGGCGCGGAAGAAGAGGATGGTGGCGATGGTGCCGGTGCCGAGCGCGACGCCTCCGGCCAGCAGCACCTGCTGCCAGGGCGGCGGTCCGGCCACGGTGCCCGCATACGCGGCAACCAGCAGCCAGAACGGCTGGCTCGCCAGGGTCATGCCGAATACACGCTGGCTTGCATCCAGCCTGCCGCCGCTGCGCTCCAGGTGCAGCAGCAGGCCGCGGTTGCCGAGCGGGTAGAGGAATGCCGCCGCGGTCACCGCGGCCAGTGCCAGCCATGCCTCGCGATCCAGCGGACGGCTGCCCGCATGGCCAAGCTGCATGATGCCCACGCCCGCGACGATCAGCACGCCGAGCGCGAGCGCCGCGCGCGGCAGGCGCGCCCGTGCATCGCGATAGAGGAACGGCGCCAGCAGCATGCCGGCGATGACGGTGAGCTGGAACGTGCCCGCGACCAGCCATGACGGCGCGTGGTCCGCCGCCCACGTGAGGCAGACGCAGAAAAGGCCGAAGCCGACCCCGCTCCAGCCCAGCCACGCCAGCGGGTGCCGGCGCAGTTCCCGCAGCACCGGCCCGAAGCCGCCGAGCCAGGGCATCAGCACGGCAAGCATCGGCAGCGTCAGCAGGTAGCGCAGCGCCGCCGACCACGCCCAGTGCCCGCCGGCGTTCGCCATCGCGCGATTGAGCACGTAGGTGGAGGTGAAGAACAGCGCCGATGCCAGCGCAAGCAGCACGGCCACCCCGGCCGTGCGCCGGCCCACCTGCGTGTTCGTCCCGTTTGCCTGCATCGCTTCGATGCTCCCGTGCGCCTGCCCGCGGCGCAGGCCAATGGTGGCGCCATCGTGCACCACGCCGCCTGCCCATCGCACCTAGCCGCTGGTCCCTCCCCGCCGGCTTCCGCGCAGCTGGTCGATCGAGAAGCGCGCGATGTCGGCGCCGCCGCGACGCTGCGGTTGGCCGGGGTCGGGCGCGCGGGCCTGCGCGTAGACGACTTCCCAGGTGGCGGGCAGCCGGCCGTCGCGGCGGAACGCCTCGTAGGCAGCCGCCGCCGTCTGCACGCGCGCCTTGCCGGTGAGCGCGCGGCGGCGGCGGGCATCGGCATTGGTTGCGCCGAGCGCGCGCAGCTCGTGCATGAGGTCGCGCAGCTCGCGGTAGGTGAGCACGAAGTCCTCGCGCTCGAGCACCGGGTCGCGGAACCCGGTGGTGAGCAGCGCGTCGCCGATGTCGTGCATGTCGACGAAGCGGCTGACGTGCGGCGCGGCGTCGGCTTCGGCAAAGGCGCTGCGCAGTTCCTTCAGCGTGTCCGGGCCGAAAGTGGAGAAGAGCAGCATGCCGCCGGGACGCAGCACGCGGCGGAACTCGTCCAGCGCGAGACCGGGGTCCTCGCACCACTGCAGGCACAGGTTGGCGTGGACGAGGTCGATGCTGGCGTCGGCCAGCGGCAGCGCCTGCGCATCGGCGCACACCGGCAGCGTGCCCGCTTCGCCGGCAGCGAGCTGCAGCATCGGCAGGGCGAGGTCGAGCGCGACGAGCGTCGCGTCCGGCCAGCGTGCGTGCAGCGCCGCCGCCGCGCTGCCCGGTCCGCTGCCGACG
>JAEZQS010000270.1 GCA_023412995.1 Pseudomonadota bacterium | reverse complement strand
GCCGCCGAAACGCTCCGCGCCCACCTTCGTCAGCGCCGCCGTCAGCGTCGTCTTGCCGTGGTCCACGTGGCCGATCGTCCCCACGTTGACGTGCGGCTTCTTGCGCTCGAATTTTTCCTTGGACATGACTCTACCTCTGTGATTCGGGATTGGAGAACCTGGTTGCCAGGGCCGGCGTCGAGCCGGTCCCGCGCGCCTGGCCTCAGCCTTTCTTGATCACCGCCTCGGCGATGTTGTTGGGCGCTTCGGCGTAGTGGTCGAATTCCATCGTGAACGTGGCGCGCCCCTGCGTCTGCGAGCGCAGGCTGGTGGCGTAACCGAACATCTCGCCGAGCGGCACCTGCGCGTTGATGACCTTGCCCGAAGGCGAGTCGTCCGAACCCTGCAGCACGCCGCGACGGCGGCTGAGGTCGCCCATCACGTCGCCCATGTAGTCCTCGGGCGTGACGACCTCGACCTTCATGATCGGCTCGAGCAGCACCGGGCTGGCCTTGTTGAAGCCTTCCTTGAAACCCATCGAGCCGGCGATCTTGAACGCCATTTCGTTCGAGTCGACCTCGTGGTACGAGCCGTCGACCAGGCGGATCTTGATGTCCACCACCGGGAAGCCGGCCATCGGACCGCTCGTCATCGCCTCGCGGATGCCCTTGTCGACCGCCGGCACGTATTCCTTGGGCACCGAACCGCCCACGGTGACGTTCTCGAACACGTAGCCCGCGCCGCGCTCCTGCGGCTCGATCTCCAGCACGACGTGGCCGTACTGGCCCTTGCCGCCGGACTGGCGCACGAACTTGCCTTCCTGCTTGACCGCCTTGCGGATGGTCTCGCGGTAGGCCACCTGCGGCTTGCCGACGTTGGCCTCCACGTTGAACTCGCGCTTCATGCGGTCGACGATGATGTCCAGGTGCAGCTCGCCCATGCCGGCGATGATGGTCTGGCCCGACTCTTCGTCCGAACGCACGCGGAAGGACGGATCCTCCTGCGCCAGGCGCGACAGGGCGATGCCCATCTTCTCCTGGTCGGACTTGGTCTTGGGCTCCACCGCCATCGCGATCACGGGCTCGGGGAACGTCATGCGCTCGAGCGTGATGACGTCGCCCTGCGCGCACAGCGTGTCGCCCGTCGTGACGTCCTTGAGGCCTACCGCCGCGGCGATGTCGCCGGCGCGCACTTCCTTGATCTCGCTGCGCTCGGCGGCGTGCATCTGCAGGATGCGGCCGACCCGCTCCTTCTTGGACTTGACCGGGTTGTACACCGTGTCGCCCGAGTTGAGGGTGCCGGAATAGACGCGGAAGAACGTCAGCGAGCCGACGAACGGGTCGGTCATGATCTTGAACGCGAGCGCGGAGAACGGCTCGTCGTCGCCGACGCCGCGCGTGTCTTCCTGCTCGTTCTCGTCGATGCCCTTCACCGGCGGACGATCGTTCGGGGCGGGCAGGTAGCGCACGACCGCGTCGAGCATCGCCTGCACGCCCTTGTTCTTGAACGCCGTGCCGCAGAACACCGGGATGAGCGAATTGGCCAGCGTCGCCGCCCGGATGCCCGCGTGGATCTCGTCCTCGGAGAGCGAACCCTCGTCGAGGTACTTGTTCATCAGCTCCTCGGAGGTCTCCGCGGCCGACTCCACCAGGAACGCGTGCGCCTTGTCGGCGGCGTCCTTCATGGCGTCGGGGATGTCGCGGTACTCGAACTTCATGCCCTGCGACTCGGAGTCCCAGTAGATCGCCTTCATCTTGACCAGGTCGATCACGCCCTCGAAGGAGTCCTCGGCGCCGATCGGCATCTGCATCGGAACCGGGTGTGCGCCCAGGCGGGCCTTCAGCTGGCCGACGACCTTGGTGAAGTCGGCACCGGTGCGGTCCATCTTGTTGACGAACGCAAGCCGCGGCACGCCGTACTTGTTGGCCTGGCGCCACACCGTCTCGGACTGCGGCTGCACGCCGCCGACCGCGCACAGCACGAACACCGCGCCGTCGAGCACGCGCAGCGAACGCTCGACCTCGATCGTGAAGTCGACGTGCCCGGGAGTGTCGATGATGTTGAAGCGGTACTGCGGCAGCGAGCCGTCCATGCCCTGCCAGAAGCAGGTGGTGGCAGCGGACGTGATGGTGATGCCACGCTCCTGCTCCTGCTCCATCCAGTCCATGGTGGCCGCGCCCTCGTGCACCTCGCCCAGCTTGTGGCTGACGCCGGTGTAGAAAAGGATGCGCTCGGTCGTGGTGGTCTTCCCGGCATCGATGTGGGCCATGATGCCGAAATTGCGGTACCGGTCGATGGGGGTGGTACGAGCCATTACTGTCTGCCTTTGCCGGGCTGCCTGCCCCTGTCCGCGGCAGCCATCCGGGCCGCCGCCATTGTCGGGTAGCCGGCATGGGAGCCGGCCCTGTCTTGCCGTCACGGGTGACGGTCCGTCGCTGCCACCCCCGGGGGCGGCCATGCCCCTGAAAGGGGCGGGTTCCTGCCGTCGCGGCCGATGGCCAGCGCCGGAACGGGAGCCCTTACCAGCGGTAGTGCGAGAACGCCTTGTTGGCTTCGGCCATGCGGTGCGTTTCCTCGCGCTTCTTGACCGCGCCGCCGCGGTTCTCGGAAGCCTCGAGCAGCTCCGCCGCCAGCTTGCGCGGCATGGTGTTCTCGCCGCGCTTGCGCGCCGCGTCGATCAGCCAGCGCATCGCCAGCGCGGTGCGCCGCGACGAGCGCACTTCCACCGGCACCTGGTAGGTCGCGCCACCGACGCGGCGGGACTTCACCTCGACGGCGGGGGCGACGTTGCCGAGCGCCTTTTCCACCAGCTGCACCGGCTCGGCATGCTTTTCGCCGATCGTGTCCAGCGCGCCATAGACGATCTTTTCCGCGACCGACTTCTTGCCGCTCTGCATCACCATGTTGATGAAGCGCGCGATCACCTGGCTGCCGTGCTTGGGATCGGGCAGCAGGGTGCGGGTCGGGGTCTGGCCTTTTCTCGACATGTGAGGTGTCCGTCTTCCGGTGGTGCTTTTAGTTGAAAAGTGCGGCCAGGATGGCCGCTAACGACTTGCGGACATGGATGTCCGCACTAAGCCTTCGGCCGCTTGGCGCCGTACTTGGAACGGCTCTTGCGGCGCTTGGTGACGCCGGCGGCGTCGAGGCTGCCGCGCACCGTGTGGTAGCGCACGCCCGGGAGGTCCTTGACGCGACCGCCGCGGATCAGCACCACCGAGTGCTCCTGCAGGTTGTGCCCCTCGCCACCGATGTAGCTGATGACCTCGAAGCCGTTCGTCAGGCGCACCTTGGCGACCTTGCGCAGGGCCGAATTCGGCTTCTTCGGCGTGGTCGTGTAGACGCGCGTGCAGACGCCGCGGCGCTGCGGGCAATTGGCCAGCGCGGGCGAGGCGCTCTTGTACGTCTTCGGACTGCGCGGCTTGCGGACCAGCTGGTTGACTGTAGACATGCGTTCGAACCGTGCCTTCGGGTTGTCCCGGGGATTCCCGGACAAAGCGGGAAACAAAAGGCAGGCCGAACAAGTCCGGCCTGCCAAGACGAAAGAGTATAGCGTCCGATCGACGAAACCGTCAATCGATGCGCCAGCGCCTCCTGCGCTCGAACACGAGGCGAATCCTTCGCCTCATTTCGTTGTCGTTGATGCCGGCGACCGGACCTCGCATCGCCCCGCGACGGATCCCGCCAGGGGCGGGAGCCCGCTTTCGCGGGCGCGACGTGGTGAGGTCCGGGTATCCGTCAGTGCGCTTCGCCGTCTTCGGCGACCGCCTCGGCCACGGAACTGGTGGCACCGAGCGTCTCGCGCTCCGAGTCGGTCAGCGCGCCCTGCCTGCTGCGCCGCTGGGCGTGGTAGGCAAGACCGGTTCCGGCCGGAATCAAGCGCCCGACTATAACGTTTTCCTTCAGGCCACGCAAGGTATCGCGGGTACCGCGCACGGCCGCTTCCGTCAGCACGCGGGTGGTTTCCTGGAACGAGGCCGCGGAAATGAAGGATTCGGTCGCCAGCGACGCCTTGGTGATGCCGAGCAGCACCGGCAGCATCTCGGCCGGCCGCTCGTCGCGCGCCACCGCACGCCCGTTCTCCTCGACGAGGCGCATGCGATCGACCTGCTCGCCACGCAGGAAGCGGGTGTCGCCGGGGTCGGTGACCTCCACCTTGCGCAGCATCTGGCGGATGATCGCCTCGATGTGCTTGTCGTTGATGCGCACGCCCTGCAGGCGGTAGACGTCCTGGATTTCCTTGACCAGGTAAGCCGC
This sequence comes from Pseudomonadota bacterium, assembly GCA_023412995.1. Classification (GTDB taxonomy): domain Bacteria; phylum Pseudomonadota; class Gammaproteobacteria; order Xanthomonadales; family Rhodanobacteraceae; genus Dokdonella_A. The sequence continues at coordinate 1,665 of JAEZQS010000270.1, read as the reverse complement.
CAGCGGCTCCACGCCCAGCAGGCGCAGGATGTCGTGCGGATTCGGCTCGCCGTCCACCACCGTCTCGCCCTTCTCGACGTGCTCGCCCTCGAACACGATGACGTGGCGCCACTTCGGGATCAGCTCCTCGTGCTCGTTGCCGTCCTGGTCCTTGATGATCAGGCGCTGCTTGCCCTTGGTGTCCTTGCCGAAGCTGATCACGCCGGAGCGCTCGGCCAGGATCGCCGGCTCCTTCGGCTTCCTCGCCTCGAACAGGTCGGCCACGCGCGGGAGCCCGCCGGTGATGTCGCGGGTCTTGGAGGTTTCCTGCGGGATGCGCGCGACGACGTCGCCGATGCCGACCTCGGCACCGTTCTGCAAGCTGACGATGGCGCCCGCCGGCAGGAAGTACTGCGCCGGGATGTCGGTGCCGGGCAGGCGCAGCTCGCCGCCCTTCTTGTCGACGATGCGCACCATCGGGCGCAGGTCCTTGGCCGAGCTGCCGCGCCGCTTGGGATCGGTGACCACGGCGCTGGCGAGGCCGGTCAGCTCGTCGATCTGCTCCTGCACCGTGATGCCGTCGGTGAAGTCGGCGAAATGCACCACGCCAGCCACTTCCGACACGATCGGATGGGTGTGCGGGTCCCACTTCGCGACCACCTGTCCGGCCTTGACCGAGGCGCCGTCGCGGGCGTCGATGACGGCGCCGTAGGGCACGCGGTAACGCTCGCGCTCGCGGCCGTGCTGGTCCATCACGGAGAGTTCGCCCGAACGCGACACCGCCACCAGGTGGCCGGAGGCATGGGCGACCGTCTTGAGGTTGGTGAACTTGAGTGCACCGGTCGTCTTCACCTGCACGCTGTCCACCGCCGCCGCACGCGAAGCCGCGCCGCCGATGTGGAAGGTGCGCATGGTGAGCTGGGTGCCCGGCTCGCCGATCGACTGGGCCGCGATCACGCCGACCGCCTCGCCGATGTTGACGCGATGGCCGCGCGCGAGGTCGCGCCCGTAGCACGTCGCGCAGACGCCGAAGCGCGCCTCGCAGGTGATCGGCGAACGCACCAGGATCGACTGCACGCCGGCCGTCTCCAGCTTCTCGACCAGTGCCTCGTCGAGCAGCGTGTTGCGGGTGGCGATCGGATCGTCGTCGTTGCCGGGTGCGAACACGTCCTCGGCCACCGCGCGGCCGAGCACGCGGTCCTTCAGCGGCTCGACCACGTCGCCGCCTTCCACGATCGGGGCCATGGTGAGGCCGCTTGTGGTGCCGCAATCGATCTCGGTCACCACCACGTCCTGCGCCACGTCGACCAGGCGGCGCGTCAGGTAGCCGGAGTTGGCGGTCTTTAGCGCCGTGTCCGCCAGGCCCTTGCGCGCGCCGTGGGTCGAGTTGAAGTACTGCAGCACGTTCAGGCCTTCGCGGAAGTTGGCCTTGATCGGGGTCTCGATGATCGAGCCGTCCGGACGCGCCATCAGGCCGCGCATGCCGGCCAGCTGGCGGATCTGCGCCGCCGAACCACGCGCGCCGGAGTCGGCCATGATGAAGAGCGAGTTCATCGACTTCTGCTCGACCTGCTCGCCCTTGGCATTGGGCACCTTTTCGGCGCCGATGCCCTTCATCATCGCCGCGGCGACCTGCTCGTTGGTGCGCGACCAGATGTCGACCACCTTGTTGTAGCGCTCGCCGGC
>JAEZQS010000258.1 GCA_023412995.1 Pseudomonadota bacterium | reverse complement strand
GCGTCGGTCCCGGTGGCGTCCGGCGTGGCCGGCGTCCCGCTGCCGGCGTCCTGCAGCGGCGCCGCGGCGACCGTGCCGGCGGCGAGGACCAGCGCGAGCAGGCTGGGAAGCAGTCGGATACGCATGGCGCTACTCCGGCGGATTGACCCGGGTCACGCTACCACGCGGCGCCGCCTCAGGCATCACGGCCGCCGCGCCCCCCGCCGGGCTTGCCCAGGCGCCCCGCCTTGCGCAGCGCGTCGCGCAGGAGGTACTCGATCTGCGCGTTGACCGAGCGCAGCTCGTCGTCGGCCCAGCGCTGCACCGCCGCCAGCACCGGCGCGCTGATGCGCAGCGGATACGCCTTGCGCGCGTCCTTCTCCACGGTCAATACAGGCTCCCCGTATTGACCACCGGCTGGGTGCCGCGCTCGCCGCACAGCACGACCAGCAGGTTGCTCACCATCGCGGCACGGCGCTCGTTGTCGAGGTCCACCACGCCGCGCTTGCCGAGCTCGTCCAGCGCCATCTCGACCATGCTGACCGCGCCTTCGACGATGCGCTCGCGCGCGGCCACGATGGCGCCGGCCTGCTGGCGCTGCAGCATGGCCTGGGCGATTTCCTGCGCGTAGGCGAGGTGGCTGATGCGCGCCTCGATCACCTCGACGCCGGCTTTCCCCAGCCGCTGCTGGATCTGGCTGCGCAGGTGCGCGTTGACTTCGTCGCCATGGCTGCGCAGCGAGGCGGCCTTGGGGTCGTGCGAGTCGTAGGGATAGCTCTGCGCCATCTGCCGCAGCGCCGACTCGGACTGGATCTGCACGAAGTTCTCGTAGTCGTCGACGCAGAACACCGCCTCGGCGCTGTCCACCACCTGCCACACGACCACTGCCGCGACGTCGATCGGGTTGCCGTCGCTGTCGTTGACCTTGAGCTTGCCCGATTCGAAGTTGCGCACGCGCAGTGAAATCGCGTGTTTCGCGTAGAAGGGGTTGGTCCAGCGCAGGCCGGCCTCGCGCACCGAGCCGCTGTAGCGGCCGAACAGCTGCAGCACCTGTGCCTGGTTCGGCTGCACCTGGAAGAAGCCGCGGTTGAGGAACAGCAGCAGGCTGCCGGCAAGGGCGAGCGGAATGATGTCGCCAGGTCCCGGCTGCGCGCGCAGCGCACCCAGCGCAAGGTAACCCAGCAGCAGCCAGGCCGCCAGCAGCAACAGCACGACGGGGATGCCGGGCAGCGAGAATCCATTGCGTTCGTTCATGCGGCGCCTCCTCCGGGTATGTTGCAAGAAGATATCACCGGGATATCAGATTCGCCACTGTCCCGATGCACGGGCGCGGCCCGCGCAGGCGCGGCGGCGTTACGGAGCCGGAGGCGCGGACAGCGCGTCGGCACGCTCGATGCGGATGCGCCCGAGCATGTCGAGCCCCGCGTAGAAGCGCCAGGGATCGCCGTCACCGGTGGCGAGCGCGATGTGGCCGGCATCGAAGCCGGCAAGCGCCGCATCGAAGCCCTGCCAGCGGCCATCCACCCACGCCTGCGCCCATGCATGCGGCACGAACACGTCGCCGCCGCCGGCGAAGCCGGGTGCGTAGGCGAGTCCGTTGACGATGCGCGTGGCAATGCCGCTGGCGCGGCCCAGTGCGGCCACCAGCAGCGCGTGCTCGGTGCAGTCGCCTTCCGGGTGGCGTGCGACTTCCAGCGCGGAGGCGTAACCGACGCCGAGATTCTTGCTGCGGATGAAGCCACGCACGAAGCCCTCGATGCGCTGCATGCGTGCGAGCGGATCGCTGGCACCCGCCGTCGCCTGCGCGGCCAGTGCGGTGATTTCCGGTGCGTCGCTCTGCAGCCAGTCGTTGGCGCGGTAATCCTCCGCGGCGGGCGGTTGCATGCCGCCGGTGCCGCCGGGTTGCACCGTGACGATCCAGCGCGTTCCCTCGCGCCGCGCGGACTGCTGGCCCGTGGCGGGCAGGGCGAGCGGCGTCCCCGCATCGCGCAGGGCGAGGGTGTATCGGAGCCCGCCGGCGAGTTCGCCCGCCCCGAGTGGGCGCGGCGAGCGTGCGAGCGTGTGTTCGAACACGTCCACGCCCTGGTTCGGTGCGGTGGCACAGTCGCGGTCGCAGGCGAGCAGCGTCAGTTCCAGGCCCATCAGCGGCATGGTGAGCTTGTAGACCGCCTGGCTTGCATCGACGAATACCTGCGAACGGGATGGCATGCCCTGCGTGGCGAGCCTCTGCGCCACCGGAACGAGGCGGCGCGTGCCGCCAGGCAGGTCGACCGGCTGCGCTTCGCCCACCACGGCTTCCATCACGAGCGTGTCCAGGCTCGATGGCTGGAACGACAGCGTGCGGTAACGGGTGCCCGGCGCAAGACCCTCGCGCAACGCCGCAAGCCGCATGCCTTCGGGCAGCAGCGCGCCATGCGGCCACGGCATGCGCCGCTGTTGCCGTTCGCTGCCGCTGCCGACGCTGACCAGCACCTCGTCGCCGACCACGAGCCCGTCGACCACCGCGTCGGCCCCCGACAGGCGCGACACGCTGTGGAAGGCGAGCGGCTCGCCTGAAAGCGTTTCAGCCGCGGCCTCGGTGCTGCCGACGGCGACCCGGGACCCGGCGCGGTCGAGCACCAGCTCGAGCCGCTGCATGGTCAGGATGCTGTCGCCGAGGCGCGTGCGGCGCGTCTCGAAGGAGCCGATCTTGCGGCCATCGAGCAGCACCGTGTACCACTGCTGCGGCGGCGGCTCCGGCGCGCCTGCCGTCGTGGCGCGTGCGGACAGCGGCAGCAGCAGCACCAGCCAGGCAATCGCGGCGAGTCGTGTCATGCCGCCATTGTGCCGTCCGCCCCCGCGCTTGTCCCGGCCCCGTTGCCCATGGCGCCGGAGCTCCAAGCGACGGGCCAGGGGCGGGGCGGGACAGGAAACCAGAGATTGAACCACGAAGCACACGAAGCACACGAAGTGAGCAAAGCGAAAGATTGAAACACCGAGCACACCGAGTACACCGAGAAGGCAAAGCGCGAAGGTTCAAAGTCGAAATCGAGGTGGCCTTCTGGTTCCTTTGCATTCTTCGTGTGCTCCGTGTGCCTCGGGGTCCAATCTTGAAGCTTGTTCTTTCTCGGTGTGCTCTGTGTGCTCGGTGTTTCACTCTTTGCCTTTTGCAATGGCGCGCCGCGTCGTGGTCCGTGGGTGACCGGCAGGGCGCGGCGCCGGCGGGGAGGATTACAATGCGCGCCCGCCACGGGATCGTGCCCCATGAAGCCGTTTGGAACACCGCTGACCGACACTGCCACCCGCGTCCTGCTGCTCGGTTCGGGCGAACTGGGAAAGGAAGTCGCGATCGAGCTGCAACGGTTCGCCGTCGAGGTGATCGCCGTCGATCGCTATGCCAACGCGCCGGCGATGCAGGTGGCGCACCGCTCGCACGTGATCGACATGCTCGACGGGGACGCGGTCCGGCGGGTGATCGCGCTGGAGCGGCCGGACATCGTGGTGCCGGAGAGCGAGGCGATCCACACGCCGACGCTGGTCGAGCTGGAGCGCGACGGCCTCACCGTCATCCCGACGGCGCGAGCGGCCTGGCTGGCGATGGATCGCGAAGGCATCCGTCGCCTCGCCGCCGAGGAACTCGGCCTGCCGACGTCGCCCTACCGCTTCGTCGACACGCGCGAGGAATACCGGGCCGCGATCGCGGCCATCGGTTTGCCGTTCGTCATCAAGCCGGTGATGAGCAGTTCGGGCAAGGGCCAGAGCACGGTCCGGGACGCGGCCGGCGTCGATCCCGCCTGGGATTACGCGAAATCGGGCGGGCGGGCGGGGCAGGGGCGCTGCATCGTCGAGGGGTTCGTCGATTTCGACTACGAGATCACCCTGCTCACGGTACGCCATGCCGGCGGCACCAGTTTCTGCGCGCCGATTGGACATCGCCAGGAACACGGCGACTACCGGGAGTCGTGGCAGCCGCAGGCGATGCAGCCCGCCGCGCTGCGGGAGGCGGAACGGCAGGCCCGCGTGCTGACCGATGCGCTCGGCGGGCGCGGGGTGTTCGGGGTCGAATTCTTCGTGCGGGGCGCCGACGTGGTCTTTTCGGAAGTGAGTCCGCGCCCACACGATACCGGCCTCGTCACGCTCATCTCACAGGACCTGTCAGAGTTCGCGCTGCACGCCCGCGCCATCCTCGGCTTGCCGATCCCCCTCATCCGGCAACTCGGCCCGTCGGCTTCCTGCGCGGTGCTTGCCACGGGTGAAGGCCGTTGCCCACGCTACCGCGGCGTCGCCGAGGCATTGGCCGAACCCGACACGATGCTGCGCCTGTTCGGCAAGCCGGAAGTGCACGGGCAGCGCCGCATGGCGGTCACCCTCGCGCGCGACACGGACATCGAAGGCGCTGTCGCACGCGCCGTGCGCGCGGCGTCGCAGCTGTCGGTCGAGCCGTGAGGCAGGGGTCAGCGGCCCGCGGCGAGGGGCAGCGGGAGCACAGGATCGAGCCGCCTCATCGGCGCAGCCAGATGCCGTCGCGCAGCACCTCGAGTGGGCGGTAGCGCGCCTTGTACTGCATCTTCGGGTGCCCCTCGATCCAGAACCCGAGATAGACATGTGCCAGCCCCTGCTGGCGCGCGATCTGCAACTGGCTGAGGATCGCGAACGTGCCGAGGCTGCGTGTTTCCTCCGCCGGGTCGAAGAACGTATAGACCGCCGACAGCCCCGCTGCGCAGAAATCGGTTACCGCGACGCCGAGCAGGCGTTCGCCATCGCGGAACTCGATGAACCGCGTCGGGCTCCAGGCGGTGAACAGGAAGCGCGAGAAATCTTCCGGGCGCGCATCGTCCATGCCGCCTCCGGGGTGGCGCGCGCACAGGTAACGGTGGTACAGGGCGAAGTACTCGTCCGTGTAGCGGGCCTCCACCACGCGGATCGCGAGGTCGGCATTGCGGGCGAGGCAGCGGCGCTGGCTGCGGTCGGGCCGGAAGCCCTCGACCGGCACGCGGCAGGCGATGCAGGCATGGCAGCCGGCGCACTGGGGATGGTAGACGTGGCCGCCGGCGCGGCGGTATCCGCGTTGCACCGCGAGGTCGTAGATCTGCACCAGCTGCGGCGCGCTGGGATCGATGACGATGTTCTGTGCCGTGCGCCCGCCGAAGTAGCCGCACGGATGCGGCAGGGTCTGGAACAGCCGGACGACGTCGGATCGCATGGCCGCATTCTAGCCGTGCGCCCGCCGCGTGGCGGGCAGGTGGTGCCAGCCGCGTTTCGCTGCCGCTAAGGCTGCAGCTGGGTCAGCGCGATCAGCATCGCGATCCCGGCGATCAGGGCCAGCACCACCAGCTTCACCCGCAGCGACAGGCGCCGGTGCGCGCGGGTGTCGCCCACGCCGCGCGAGGCCGCCAGTTCCTCGGCAAAGCGGGTGGCGGGCTCGAGCCCGGCATCGCGCAGCAGCCGCCTTGCCAGGGTCTGGTCCTCCGAACGGACCACCGACACCTGCGGCCAGCTTTCCCGCTGGCCACGCGCCGTGTAGCTGAAACGCTTCCAGTCGTCGGCCTGCCAGTCGCGACGGTTCGAGATAGACGTCTCGATGCCGTGCTCGGCCATCAAGGCCACCACGCGGCGGATGTTCTCCATGCGGGGCGATGTATAGATCTGGCGCATGGCGCGATTCTAGTGCGCCATCGCGCCGCCGGCGCCATCGCGCCGCACCCGCACCAGCCCTTCCTGCGCGGTGGAGGCGACCAGGCGGCCGTCCTCGCTGTAGATCATGCCGCGGGCGAGGCCGCGCGCGCCCTGGGCGGTCGGGCTGTCGCAGGAGTACAGCAGCCACTGGTCGATGCGGAACGGGCGATGGAACCACATGGCATGGTCGAGGCTTGCCACCTGCACGCCCGCCTGCAGGAACGAGACGCCGTGCGGGAACATGGTGGTGCCGATGAGGTGGAAGTCGGATGCGTAGGCGAGCAGGGCGCGGTGCAGCACCGGGCTGTCGCCGATCGCGGCGGTGAGGCGGAACCAGACCTGCTGGAACGGCGGGCGCTTGGGCGGGTTCAGTTCGTCGCGCGGATAGACGTGGCGGAACTCGAACGGTCCCTTGCGGCCGAACCAGCGCTGCAGCTTGGGCGGCAGGCGGTCGAACTCGGCCGGCGGCAGCGGCGTGCCGGGCTCGAGGTCCTCCGCGCGGGGAACGGCCGGCATCGGCAGCTGGTGCTCGACGCCCGTCTCGGCCTGCTGGAACGAAGCGGAAAAATTGAAGATCGGCTTGCCGTGCTGGATGGCCGTCACCCGCCGCACCGAGAAGCTGCCGCCATCGCGGGTGCGTTCGACGTGGTAGAGGATCGGTTGCTCGATGTCGCCCGCGCGCAGGAAATAGGCGTGCAGCGAGTGCGCGCTGCGGTCCGGGTCCACCGTCTGCTGGGCGGCCGAAAGCGCCTGCCCGAGCACCTGCCCGCCAAACACGTAGCGGGTGCCGATATCGCGGCTTTCGCCGCGGAAGAAGTTGTCTTCCAGTCGCTCCAGCTGGAGCAGCGACAGCAGTTCCTCGACGGCGGGGTCGGTCGGCATGGGCAAGGGCGGCGGCGCGGCGCGCCAGTATACGGGCATCGCCCGCGGCGGCCGGCGACGCACTCAGCCGGCAGGCATCAGGCGTTCGAGGCCGCAACCTGCCAGCACGCGCTCCCACGGGAACAGCGGCCCGGGGTCGCGCCGGCGTGGCAGCAGGATGGCCGGATCGTCGCTGGCCGGCTCCAGCCGGCGGTCCAGGTCCTCGTGCGCGGCAATCCAGGCCAGCCCGGGAAGAGCCTCGCGCAACCACGCCAGCAGCGCCAGCAGCGCGTCGATCTGCGCCGGCGGATAGGGTTCGGTGAACACCTGGTGGCGGCTGTCGTTCCAGTCGGGCCAGCGGCCGTGGTTGACCAGTTCGATGCCGATCGAGCGCTCGTTCCAGCCGGCAGTGTGGTGGGCCACCCGTTCGTCCGGCACGAAGCGGTGCAGGCTGCCGTCGCGATCGACGTAATAGTGGCCGCTGTTGCCGGTGCCGGACGCGTGGTGGCGGATGCGTTCGCCGAACGCGCGTGCGGTGGCGAGGTCGGGCAGTTCGGTGCAGTGCATGACCACGAGGTCGATGGCCGCGCGGTCGCGCAGCGCAAGCCGTCCGGCGTAGGGCAGCAGCCAGTCCGCGATGGAGGGGTGGGGCATGCGCGGCTTGCCTGGAAGGAACCGTGGTGGTTGCGGGGCAATGCTAGCATCGGCCGTTTGCGGCCACCGGAGCAACGGTGATGAAAGGGACGGTGATCCTCTCCCACGGGCTCGAAAGCGGGCCCGGCGCCACCAAGGTCAGCGCGCTGGCGCAGGTCTGCGACGAACTCGGCTGGGCCAGCGTGCGGCCGGACTACCGCGACATCGATGCCAGCCGCGAGGCGGCGGCAATCGACGCGCGTGTCGCGCGGGCGCTTGCCGCGGCACCCGCGGCCGGGCGGGTGGTGTTCGCCGGTTCCAGCATGGGCGCCTTCGTTTCCGGACTGGCCTCGATCGAGCGCGAGCCTGCCGGCCTGTTCCTGCTCGCGCTGCCGGTCGGCATCCCGCACTACCGGCGGCCGTTCGCGGCGGCCCCGGTGCCGGCCGAACTGGTGCACGGCTGGCGCGACGAGATCTGCCCGGTGGACGCCGCGATCGAGTTCGCCCGCGCCCGGCGCGCACGCCTGCACCTGGTCGACGACGACCATCGCCTGGGTGCGCACGTCGGCTTCTGCGCCAGCGCGTTCCGGCGCTTCCTGCAGCAGATGGACTGACGTGGCCACGTTTTTCGCCAGCTGCCCCAAAGGCATGGAGCTGCTCCTGCGCGACGAACTGCGCGCGCTGGGCGCCGACGACGCCCGCGAGGCGCTCGCCGGCGTGCACTTCAGCGGCGGGCTGGAGACGGCCTATCGCGCCTGCCTGTGGTCGCGCCTGGCCAGCCGCGTGCTGCTGCAGCTGGCCACCTTCGATGCGCCCGACGCCGACGCGCTGTACCACGGCGTGCAGGCCACCGATTGGGCGGAACACCTGCCCGAGGGCGGCACCTTCGCGATCGATGCGGTGGGAGCCTCGCGCGGGTTGCACCATTCGCAGTACGTCGCCCTGCGCGCCAAGGATGCGATCGTCGACCAGTTCCGCGAGCGGACCGGCGCGCGGCCGGACGTCGATGTCGCCAGCCCCTCGGCGCGCATCCACCTGCGCCTGCATCGCGAGCGCGCGACGCTGTCGCTGGACCTGTCCGGCGGCCCCTTGCACCGCCGCGGCTGGCGCGTGGGGCAGGGCGATGCGCCCCTCAAGGAGAACCTCGCCTGCGCCATGCTGCTGCGCGCCGGATGGCCCGCCATCCATGCCGCCGGCGGGGTGCTGGTCGATCCCTTCTGCGGCGCCGGCACGCTGCTGGTCGAAGCAGCGTGGATGGCGGCCGGCGTGGCGCCGGGCCTCGGGCGGCCGCGCCACGGCTTCGTGGGCTGGCGCGGCCACGACGCCGCCTTGTGGGAGTCGCTGCTGGCCGAAGCGCGCACGCGGTCGGACGAGGGATTGCGCGCGTTGCAACCCGTGTTCTTCGGCCAGGATGCCGATCCGGCGGTGCTCAACGAGGCGCGCCGCAATGCCCAGGCGGCCGGCGTCGCCGGCTTCCTGCACCTCGCGCGCGGCACGGTCGAACACCTGCAGCCGCCGCCCGGCGCCGCCGGCGGCCTGGTCATCAGCAACCCGCCGTACGGCGAGCGCCTCGGCGAACGTGGCACGCTGGCCGGCGTGTACCGGGCCTTCGGCGAGCGCCTGCGCGCCGGCTTCGCCGGCTGGCGCGTGGCGGTGATCGTCGCCGACGAGGAACTCGGCCATGCGATCGGCCTGCGCGCGGACAAGCGTTACGTGCTGTTCAACGGCGCGATCGAATGCCGCCTGCTGACCTTCGGCATCAGCGAACCGTCCGCGTCGGCGGAACGGCCCGCGCGTCCGCTGGCGGAAGGCGCGCAGGCGGTGGCGAACCGACTCGTGCGCACGCATCGCCACCTGCGCAAGCGGCTGCAGCGCGAAGGCATCGGCTGCTGGCGCGCGTACGACGCCGACCTGCCCGAGTACGCTGCCGCGATCGACGTCTATACGGCCATCGGCCGTGACGACGGACGCGACGCGGGCGGTCCGTTCCCGCAGGCCTGGCTTCACGTGCAGGAGTACGCGCCACCGGCAACGATCGATCCGGCGCTCGCGAGGGAACGGTTGCGCGACCTGGTGCGCGCGGCATCGGTCGCGCTGGAGGCGCCGCGCGAACGCATCGCGATCAAGACGCGCCAGCGCGGCAAGGGCGGTGCACGCTATGGCCGGATGGACGAACGCGGCGAATTCCTGCTGGTGCAGGAAGGCGGGCTCACCTTCCGCGTCAATCTGCACGACTACCTCGACACGGGCCTCTTCCTCGACCATCGCCCGCTGCGCCAGCGCCTGCGTTCGCTGGCCCACGGCCGGCGCGTGCTGAACCTGTTCGCCTATACCGCCACGGCCAGCGTCTACGCCGCGGCCGGCGGCGCGCGCAGTACCACCAGCGTGGACCTGTCCGCCACCTACCTCGAGTGGGCGGCCCGCAACTTCGTCCTCAACGACCTCGGCGGGCCGTCCAACCAGCTGGTGCAGGCCGATACCCTCGGTTGGCTGCGCCACGACCGCGGCCGCTACGACCTCATCTACGTCGATCCGCCGACGTTCTCCAATTCCAGCCGGGCGCAGGACTTCGATGTGCAGCGCGACCACCCCGAGCTGCTCGCCCTGTGCGCGGCACGGCTCGCGCCCAGCGGGCTCATCCTCTTCTCCACCAACCTGCGTCGCTTCCGGCTCGATCCGGTGGTTTCCGGGCGCTTCCAGGTGGAGGACACCAGCGCCGCCACCGTGCCGTTCGATTTCGCGCGCAACCCCCGCATACATCGCAGTTTCGAACTGCGCAGCAGTTAACGGATCGGGTGCCGTTCCACCCTTTCCATTTCAGTCCCGATTCAGCCGCTCGACCGCAGCATCCGGGCCATGATCGGGAAGGGTATCCACATGCGTTCCACCCATCGCCTGGCGCTCGCCTGCGCCCTGTTCGTGGCGGCTTTCGCCGCCGCTCCGCTGGCGTCAGCGCGCAGCCACTGGAACGTGGGCATCAACTTCGGTTTCCCTGGTATCAGCCTCGGCTACTCGGACTGCCGCCACTGTGGCAGCTGGGGCGTGGGCTATTCCGCCCCGGCCTATTACGGCGGCTACTACGGCAACTATGGGCGCTCCTGGTACCGGCCGGTCCGCCGTGCCTACGTGGCGAGCTGGTACGCCCCACCGGTCGTCTACTACCCGCCAGTCCGGCGCGTGACCTACCACCGCGTCACCCGCCATGTCCATCGCGACGGTCGTTACGACGACCGCTACTATGACCGCGGCTACGACGCGCGCGCACGGGCCACCTATTACGATCGCGGCGACTAGCCGGCGATCCCGCTCAGCGCTGGCGGCGCACCCCTCCCCCTTCCCCGCCGCCAGTGTCTCCGCCCCGCGACGATTTCCCCTGATCGTCGCGGGGTTTCTTTTTTCCTGGGATGCGGACACGGTTCCGCTGCGCGGCTGCGGCGGCACGCTATGATGGCGCGATCCGTTCCCGATCGGCCCGCATGACAGACAGCTCCCGGCTCCTCGATCCCGTGCCCGCCTTGCCGGCGTGGACGTTCTTCCGCCAGTGGCTGCGCAACCCGCTGGCCACGGCGGCGCTGTCGCCCTCCGGGCAGCAACTGGCGCGCGCCATGATGGCCGAGCTGCCCGGCGGGACGCGCCGTGTGGTCGAACTCGGTGCAGGCACCGGCGTGTTCACCGAAGCGCTGCTCGGCCAGGGCATCGCGGCTCGCGACCTGCTGGTGCTGGAACTCAACCAGTCGCTGTACCAGCTGCTGCGGCGGCGCTTTCCGACCGTGAACGTGGTGCACGGGAACGCGGCCGAGCTGGCCGCGATCCTTGCCGCGTCGCCACTCGCCGGCAGCGGCACGATCGACGCGGTGGTGAGCGGACTCGGCTTCCTCGCCATGCCGCGGTCCCTGCAGGCACGCATCCTGCGGGGGGTGTTCGACGCGCTGCGGCCCGGCTGTCCGCTGATCCAGTTCACCTACGGGCCGCGCAACCCTCTGCCGCGCGAGCTGCTGGCCGAGTTCGGCATCGGCGTCCGGCGTGCCGGGATTGCCTGGGCCAATGTGCCGCCGGCCGTGGTGTACGTCTATTCGCGTTCGGCAGGGGATTGACGCCAGCCACGCGGTGCACCGCGCCGCAGCGCAACATCGGCGGGTTATGATGGCAGGGTCCTCCCATCAGTGAGCGCGCCGTGGGCGATACCCCGAACCCTGACTGGAACAAGCAATGGCAGGCGCTCGCCCGCCAGTACAGTGACGCGTGGCAGGAACTGGCCCGCGGCGCGGCGGGAACGCCGCCGCCACCGCCGCCTTCCCCCATGCAGCAGGGTTTCGAGCAGTGGGCACGCCTGTGGGCATCGGGTGACGCCACCCGCGAGCAGAGCGTCGAGCGCATGGTGGAAAGCGCCCGCGGCTACGCCAGCTTCCTGCAGGCGATGCTGGGCAACGTGTCGGCGTCGCCCGATGCCGGCAGCGCGTCGTGGACCGACGCCCTGCGCAACGCGTTCGCCGCCGGTGCACCGATGCCGCCGTTCATGCCGCAGGGCGCCGCCGCCTGGCCGGACCTGCCGGCGCAGATGGCCGGTGCCATGGGGCAATGGGTGCAATGGCTGCAGTCGGCACGTGGTACCCCGGGAGCAGGCAATGCCGCTGCGCCGTGGATGGAGATGCCCGCCTTCGGCTACCTGCGCGAGCACCAGGAACGGCTGCAGCAGGGCGCCGTGGCCCTGGCCGATTACCGCGAGCAGCTCGGGCGCTACAACAGCCTGATGCTGAAGGCGATGCAGCGCGGCTTCGAACTGTTCGAAGGCAAGCTGCTGGAACGCGAGGCGCCGGGCCGCCAGGTCGAATCGCTGCGCGCGCTGTACGACCTGTGGGTCGACGCCGCCGAGGAAGGCTACGCGGAAATCGCCCTGTCGCAGGAGTTCCGCGACGCGTACGGCGCGCTGGTGAACGCGCAGATGCGCGTGCGCAGCGCCATCCAGCAGGAAGTCGAACACGTCGGGCGCGACCTCGGCATGCCGACCCGCAGCGAGATCGACACCCTCGGCAAGCGCCTGCACGACCTGCGCCGGGAAGTGCGCGCGCAGCAGGGCGGGGGCAATGCCGGGCTGGCGGGCGAAGTGGCGCGCCTGCGCGAGGAAGTGGCGGCCTTGCGTCGGGGCAGCAGGCCCACCGGCGCTGCGGCTGCCGGCCGGGCCGACGACGCGGGCGCGGACGTCCGTCGCGACCGCCCGAAGGGCGGAAAGGCGGCATCGGGGCGTGCAGGAACCGCGGCTGGTGGCGGAAAGCGCCCGGCAAGCGCCGCCTCGAAGGGCCCAACGCCACGCAAGAAGGCCGCTGCAGCGCCGGGCAGCCGGCGTCCGGCGCATGCCGCGGCGGAGGGCAGTTTCGCCTCGCGCATCGCCCGCTTCGCCGATGACGCTCGCGGCGGCACCACCGCCTCCGCGGCATCGAGGCCGGCAGCCGATCGCAAGCCGACCACCACCGGACGCGGCG
>JAEZQS010000244.1 GCA_023412995.1 Pseudomonadota bacterium | reverse complement strand
GGGCAAGGCCGCTTTGCCGCAGATCAAGAGCTACCGCGAAACGGATGGGCGCTTCCATTTCAAGCTGGAAGACGCCGACGGCTCCCTGCTGCTCGAAAGCCGCGGCTTCGAGTCACCGCGTGAGGCTGCCCGGTGGTCGGCCGCACTGGTGGACTCGGCAGGCGACGTCGCATCGGTCGAGGCGCAGCTGCGCGAGGTGGATCCTGACGCGGTTCAATCGCTGCCCGCCATCATGTCGGCGCTGAAGATGCTGCGCGATGCGCGCGCGCGCGCCGCGGGTGCGGGACGGCCGCCGGGGTAGCCTGAGCCAATTGCCGCACGCAAGCCGCCGCCGCTAAACTAGGGGCCCTCCACGGAGGCAAGTCCATGCGAACGCACACGTTGTTCCTGGTTGCGTTGATCGCAGGCGGCAACGTGGCGGCCTCCGAATGCGTGCTTGATGGCGGTGGCGTAGCCCTGGTGCCCTGCGACATCGACGCAGGGGTGGACCCCGGCCTGAGCACCAGCGTGGATCTGGTTTTCTACAACTCCACGCTCGCAGAGAAAAACTACGCACTTTTCACGGGCGATCCGGACTGCACCTCGCCGGTCGCGGTGCCGTGGCTCGCGCCCAACTTCGGTGAGGTGACCGTGCCTGCGAAAGCAAGCGCCACCTACGCGGTGCAACTCGATTCGGGCGGCCTCGCTCCCGGCACCTGGCGGGCGGTGCTGTGCGTCACCAGCACCCCGACTCAGGCTGTACCCGTGACGTTTCGCGTCGGCGACCGCGTGTTCGCCGACGGGTTCGACGCCGACGGGAACGCCTGAGCGGCCATCGTGCCCTTCCGCCTGGCCGTCCTCCTGCTGCTCGCGTTGTACATCGCCGCGGTGCTGGTCGTGCACCTGCGCGGGCGCAAGCGCCTGCCGCTGAAGCGCCAGCTGCTCGACCATTCGGGGTTCTTCGCGCCGTACAACGTGCTGATGTACGCGCTCTCGGCGGTGCCGGCGACGCCGTTCCCCGACCGCCGCGCGTTTGGCGCCCTCGACCGCCTGCGTGACGGCTGGCAGGCGATGCGCGAAGAGGCGCTGCACCTCTTCGACGAGGGCTACATCCGCAGCGCCGAAAAGCACAACGACGCCAGTTTCGCCTCCTTCTTCAAGGAAGGCTGGAAGCGCTTCTATCTCACCTGGTACGGCGAGCCGCTGCCCTCGGCGCAGGCGCTCTGCCCGCGCACGGTGGCGCTGCTGGCCGGCATCCCGGAAGTGAAGGCCGCCATGTTCGCGCTGCTGCCGCCGGGCGCGAAGCTCAATCCGCACCGCGACCCGTTTGCCGGTTCGCTCCGCTACCACCTCGGCCTGGTGACGCCGAACGCCGACAGCTGCCGCATCTTCGTCGACGGCGAGGAGTATTCCTGGCGCGACGGCGAGGACGTGGTGTTCGACGAGACCTATGTGCACTGGGCCGAGAACCGCAGCGACACCACCCGCGTGATCCTCTTCTGCGACGTCGAGAGGCCCCTGCGCACGCCGCTCGCGCGATCGTTCAACCGCGCCGTCAGCCGCGTGCTCGGCCAGGCCACCGCCAGCCAGAACCTGCCGGAGGAAAAGGTCGGCAGCGTGAACCGCCTGTATGCCTTCGCCCACCGCATGGGCGAGGCGAAGAAGCGCTTCAAGCGCGCGCACCCGATGGCTTACCGTTACGGCCGCCTCCTGCTGGGACTGCTGCTGCTCGCCTGGCTGGTGGCGCCGCTGCTGTAGCGGTCACGCAATGATCGCGCGGCACCGCTACGCCGCCGCGGCAAACTCGCCGGCGGCGCCGGCAGCCAGCGCGTCGAAATAGTCGCGCGTCAGGCGCACCTGCTCGTCGGCGCTTTCGGCCCGGTTGGCGACGGCGCGGAACGCGGCGTTTTCCGGCCGGTCCTTCGCATACCAGCCGAGGTGCTTGCGCGCGATGCGCACGCCCTGCGCCTCGCCGTAGAAGGCGTAAAGGTCGGCGAGGTGGCCGAGCAGGATGTCGCGCACCTGCGCTGGCGAGGGAGGGGCCAGCGTTTCACCCGTGGCGAGGAAGTGCGCGATCTCGCCGAAGATCGACGGCCGCCCCTGCGCCGCACGGCCGATCATCACCGCGTCGGCGCCGGTGTGGTCGAGCACGAAGCGCGCGCGCTGCGGCGAATCGATGTCGCCGTTGGCCATGACCGGGATGGACACCGCCGCCTTGATCGCGGCGATCGTCCCGTACTCGGCGTCGCCCTGGTAGAGGTCCGCGCGCGTGCGGCCATGCACCGCGAGTGCCGCGATGCCGGCGTCTTCGGCAAGGCGCGCGATGGCGACGCCGTTGCGGTGGTCGCGGTCCCAGCCGGTGCGGATCTTCAGCGTCACCGGCACGTCCACGGCAGACACGACAGCCGCGCAGATGCGCGCCACCAGCGCCTCGTCCTGCAGAAGGGCACTGCCGGACCAGACGTTGCACACCTTCTTCGCCGGGCAGCCCATGTTGATGTCGACCAGCTGCGCGCCGTGTTCGACGTTGTGGCGCGCCGCCGCGGCCAGCATGCCGGGATCATAGCCGGCGATCTGCACGCTCACCGGATCCGGCTCGCCGGCATGGTCCATCCGGTGCAGCGACTTGCGCGTCGCCCACAGGCGCGGATCGGCCGTGGTCATCTCCGACACCGCCAGTCCCGCGCCGAGCCGCTTGCACAGCTGCCGGAACGGCTTGTCGGTGACGCCCGCCATGGGCGCCAGCACCACCGGCGGGTCGATCAGGAAGGATCCGATGCGCATCCGCTATCTTCCGCGTGTCCGAAATGGTGCCAGGGACGATTTCCGGATCGGAAAAGGTGCCAGGGACGATTTCCGGATGGCTTGCCCTGCCATCAGCCGCCACCTGCCGGTGCGCCGCCGGGCAACGCCTCGAAACCGTTGGCGTAGATCTCGTCCAGCGGCCCGGCGGCGCCCTTGGCGACTTCGCCAAGGAAGGCCAGGCCCAGCTGCGCGAACGGCAGGCTGCGGCTGGCCGAGCCACCCATTTCGCTCAACAGGTCCCACTCGGTGTGGATCAGGTCGAACGAATGGGCGAGCCCGCCGCCCTCGAACGCAAAAGCCGATGGGTAGCCCGCATCGGTCCACGACGAGTGGTCCGAACAGGCGTACCCGCACGGGCTGGATCCGCGGGTCAGCCCCAGCGGCTGCAGGTATTCGTCGAACAGGGCGGCGAGGAATGTGTTCAATACCGGGCTGGTGGCGTCGTTGATGATCTCGATGTCCACCTGGCCCGGCTCGTGGTAGTTGGTCATGTCCACCAGAATGGTGCCAGGGACAATTTCGCGGCGGCGATTCCACGTTCACCGGCGCCCGTCCTCTCCGGCAGCCGGCGACAGCTCGAAGCCGTCGGCGTAGAGGATGTCGAGCGGCCCGGCGGTGCCCTTGGCCACCTCGCCGAGGAAGGCCAGGCCGAGCTGCGCAAACGGCAGGCTGCGGCTCGCCGAGCCATCCATTTCGCTCAACAGGTCCCACTCGGTGTGGATCAGGTCGAATGAATGGGCGAGCCCGCCGCCCTCGAAGGCGAAGGCCGACGGGTAGCCCGCATCGGTCCACGACGAATGATCGGAACACGCGTACCCGCACGGGCTGGAACCGCGGGTGAGGCCCAGCGGCTGCAGGTACTCGTCGAAGAGGGCGCCAAGGTACGTGTTCAGCACCGGGCTGGTGGCGTCGTTGATGATCTCGACGTCGACCTGGCCCGGCTCGTGGTAGTTGGTCATGTCCAGTTGCAGCACGCCGACGACGTTGACGCCGGCCGACGCGAAGGAATCGGCAATGGCCTGCGATCCGAGCAGGCCGACTTCTTCCGCGGCATAGCCCATGAACGCGACCGTGCGCGCGGGGCGGTAGCCGCTGTCCATGGCGATGCGCAGGATCTCGGTCAGGGTCGCGATGCCGGAGGCGTCGTCGTCGGCGCCCGGCGCGCGCGCGGTGACCTGGTTGGAAGACTGCCAGTTGACCGAGTCGAGGTGCCCGCCGAGCACCACCACCTCGTCCGGCCAGGTGGTGCCCTCGATGGTCAGGATCACCGACGGCTGCCCGCTGCAGAGGGCGCAACCGGTGAACAGTTCGGCCGTGACGTCGCTGCGCCCGCCGGCCAGCGCCAGCCACTCGTCGCGGATCCACACGGCGGCGTCCGCACCGGTGGCGCTGGCGTAGAAGCGGTTGTTGTAGGACTCCAGATGGCTGATGGTCGCGCGGATGGCCGGTTCGCTCACCTGCTCGAGCCATGGCAGCACCGTCGCCTGGTTGTCGATGGTGTAGCCGCCCCGCGGCGCCTGCGCCGCCCCCTGCGCCGCGCGGTCGCCGGCGAGGAACGCGTCGGCCTCGGCGCGGCTGGCGAAGGCGAAGAAGCCGCCGCAGCGGCGTTCGGCTTCGTGCACGTGCCGGCCGAGCGCCGCCAGCTGGTCGGCACGGGTCTCGATCAGCACCAGCGCATTGCCGTGGCGGTCGATGCGCGGGGCGGCATGGCGGAACCGCCCCTGCACGCCCAGCCAGGTGTCCTGCGCGGTGACGACGAACACCGGGACGTCCGCGCCCGCGGGAAGGCCGGGGGCCGCATGGGCCGCGAGCGCTGGCAGTGACAGGCAGGCGCCCAGCGCGATGGCGCGGAAGGTTCTCGGGTCGGACATGGGATTCCTGCGATGGCGAAGCGGCGCCCGGACGGGCGCGATCACGCCCATCTTACCTGCGCGCCGCTTCGCCGCGGCCACTCTCCACGGGGCGGGGCGCGCGGCTGCCTGCGGTACAGGAAGCGGGTGGCTAAACTTTGCCTCCCGCCGGGGCGGCCGGCGTGCCGGTCGCAATGACGGCGCCTGCGATCGCGGCTGGATGCATTTCCTCGACCAACTGATCCGCCTGTTTGCCGAAAACGGCTACCTCGCGGTGTTCCTCGTGCTGCTGGTCAGCGGCTTCGGCGTGCCGATTCCCGAGGACGTGTCGCTGGTCGCCGGCGGCATCATCGCCGGACTGGGCTATGCCGATCCGCGCGCCATGTGCGCGGTGGGCATGGCGGGGGTGATGTTCGGCGATTCGATGATGTTCCTGGTCGGGCGCCACTTCGGCGTGCGCGCGATGCGCCTTCGCTGGGTGGCGCACGTGCTGACGCCGCGCCGCTACGCGATGGTGCAGGCCAAGTTCGACCGCTACGGCAACCGCCTGATGTTCGTCGCGCGCTTCCTTCCCGGGCTGCGCACGGCGGTCTTCCTGACGGCCGGCATGACCCACCGCGTGTCGTTCCTGCGCTTCGCCGCGCTGGACGGCCTCGCCGCGGCCATCAGCGTGCCGCTGTGGGTGTACCTCGGCTACTTCGGTGCGGAGAACCGCGACTGGCTGCTGGCCTGGCTCAAGCGCGGGCAGGGGGCATTCGCGCTGGTGGCCGTGGGGCTGGTGCTGGTGGTCGGCTGGATCGCCTGGCACCGCGCGCGGCGCCGCAAGGTGCGCCTGCGCACCTTCCGCGCCGAACGCATGCGGCGCGACATCGGACGGCGGGCGCGGCGCAACACGCCGTCACCCTGAGGGCCGCGGACAACGCCATCGGCCGACAGGGAGCGTGGCAGGAGGTGCAGGGCCCCGCCATCACGTGCCGAAGCGCGCCTCGACTTCGGCACGGGTCGGCATGGCGGGCGCCGTGCCGACCACTTCGGTCGAAAGCGCGGCCACCCGGTTGGCATGGCGCACGGCCTCGGCAAAGGGCCGCCCCGGTGACAGCGCGAGCGCCGCGGCCAGCGCACCGGAAAAGGCATCGCCGGCGCCGGTGGTGTCGCGGGTCGCTACGTGCTCGCCGGGTACGCGCAGGAATGCCGCCGCATCGCCACGCCAGTCCACGCCATGGGAGACGAAGCAGCCGGATGCACCCAGGGTCACCACGACCGTGCCGTGGCCAAGCCGACGCGCAAGGGCATGCAGTGCGCCGTCGTCGCGTGTGGCCAGCGTGGTCGGGTCCGCGCGGGTGTCGGCGAAGCGCTCCAGCAGCAGCGCGAACTCCGTCTCGTTCGGCGTCAGCACGTCGCATGAGGCCAGCAGCGCGGCATCGAGCTGCGGGTGGACCGGCGCGGGATTGAGGAGGCGCAGCAGGCCATGCCGAGTGCCGAGGGCGAGCGCGGCGGCGATGGCATCGAGGTTGTTTTCCAGCTGCAGCAACAGCACGCGCGCGCCGGCAAACGCCTCCTCCTGCGCGTGCACGAACGCCGGCTTGAGCCATTCGTTGGCCGCCAGGTTGACCACCAGCAGGTTGCTGCCATCGTCGGCGACGACGATGCTCGACGCCGCCGTCGGCGCATCCCGGCACGCCTGCCAGCGGCAGGCAAGCCCCTCGGCGCCGGCAAAGTCGCGTGCCACCTCACCCAGGCGATCTTCGCCGAGCGCGCCGACGAACACTGTCGCGGCACCCTGGCGATGGCAGGCCACCGCCTGGTTGAAGCCCTTGCCACCGGGCCCCGTGTTGAAGCCGTGCGCACGGCGCGTCTCGCCCACCTGCGGGAAGCGGTCGACGAGGAAGGCGTGGTCCTGCACGTACGAACCGACCACGACGACGTCGCCCATGCCGCCTCCTGCGCGAAAGCGCGCAGTGTAGCGGTAGAGCAAAAGCCTGGGACACTGAGCACACGGAGAAGGCTGAAGGGCAGTAGGAGCGGCGCAGCCGCGACCGCGAACCCGCGGCCGCGACGATCCATAGCCAGCGGCGGTAATCGCCGCGGTCCACCGCCCCGTTGTCGCGCTTGCAGCGCTCCTGAAATGCGGCATGGACGCGCAGACGCGTTACCGCGCCCAGGCGTCGATGATGACGTCGACATGGCGGTCGGTGCCGCCCTCGCGCGCGACCGTGTCGACCTGCGCGAAACGGGCGCCGTGGGCGGCGAGGTAGTCGCGGATCGCCTCGGCACGCTGCAGCGACAGGCTGCGCTCACCCGGCAGGCCCCACGCCTCGATCACCACGCGCGTGTCGGGATCGGCACGCAGCGCATGGGCGAGCGAATCGAGCGGGGGCGTGGCGGCGTCCATCAGCACGGGGCCGCCCGGTTCGAACAGGAACTCGCCGAAGCGCACGACCAGGCCACGTTCGTCCAGCCGCGATTCGATGCCGGGCAGCTGCGCCTGCAGGGCCAGCAGGCGGCTGCGTGCGCGGGGCGTGCGGTCCACCGGTGGCGGCAGGGCGCCGGGGCGCGCATCGAGGGCATCGTGGCGCGCATCGCGTGCGAGCAGCCGGTCGCGCTCGGCGCCCAGCTCGCGCCCGCGCTGCTCGGCGAAGCGTGCCAGGCCACTGGCCTCGGCAATCTGCACGCGGCGGTCGGCAAGGTAGACGCGCTGGCGGTATTCGACGTCGCCGACATGGTTCGCATCCCGCGCCAGCGTCGCCACGGCGGCATCGGCGGCGCCGAGCTCGGACCCTGCGAACCCGGCAATACGCGGGTCGGCATGCAGGCGGTCGAGGGCCGCCTGCAGGCGCACCACGTCGCCGGGCGGACCGGGCGGCGTGACGGCGCAGCCGCCGGCAAGCAGGATGACGGCAGCGAGGAGGACGGGTCGGGCATGTCGCAGGACGGCGGGACGGTTCATCGCAGCTCTCCCATTTCCGTGCGCAGGGCCTCGACGCTGCGCTCGATCTCGGCGGTGGCGGCTTCGGCGCGGTGCTGGCGGCTGCGCGCGGCGGCGAGGTCGCCGTCGGCTTGCGCGCGTTCGGCATCGAGCACGCTGTCGGTCCATTCGCGGTCGTCGTAGGCGTCCCGTGCCGCCAGCAGCAGCGCGCGCGCGGTGGCGAGGTCGGCGGGCGCGTAGCGCGCGGCATCGTCGCGTTCGGCCGCCTGCACGGCACGCTCCGCCTGCGCCAGCGCCAGCTCGGCGTCGGAAGAATCGAGGGCGAACGCGCTGCCGCTGAAGGCGAGCGACGCGATCAGGGCTGGCAGGATCCTGGGCATGGCCGGTCTCCGGTGTGGGGGTCCCCCTTCCGCGATCGACTATGGAAATCCCCCGGTGAACCCGGCTCTAACCGGAGTCGGCGGCGTTTGCCGGCCGCTCTCCCGGCGCCCGAATCCCCGATCCCGAATCCCCGCCGCTCACAACTGCTCCAGCACCCCCGCGATGGTCGCCGTCATGAAGGTGGCCAGCGAGCCGCCCAGCACGGCGCGCAGGCCGAAGCGGGCGAGGTCGGCGCGCCGTCCGGGCGCAATGCCGCCGATGCCGCCGATCTGGATCGCGATGGAGGAGAAGTTGGCGAAGCCGCACAGGGCGTAGGTTGCGATCAGCTGGCTTTCGCGGCTGAGGTCGGCGATGTGGCGCGACATGTCGACGTAGGCGACGAACTCGTTGATGACGATCTTCTCGCCGATGAAGCTGCCGACCAGGGTCGCGTCCTGCCACGGCACGCCGATCAGCCACGCGAGCGGCGACAGCACCCAGCCGAAGAGCGTTTCCAGCGACAGCGCCACTGGGCGCCCGGCCTGCGCCGACAGCCAGTCGTTGAGGGTGGACCCGGCATCGCCCCAGGCGTGCGTGCCGAGCCACTGCACCGGCCCGTTGACGAGCGCGATCAGCGCGATGAAGGCCAGCAGCATGGCGCCGACGTTGAGCGCCAGGCGCAGCCCGTCGGCGGCGCCGGTAGCGGCGGCATCGATGACGTTGGCGGTGGTCTTCTCCACTTCCAGCTTGATGGTGCCGCGGGTCAGCGGCTCCTGCGTCTCGGGCACCAGCACCTTGGCCAGCATCAGCGTGGCCGGCGCCGCCATGATGCTGGCGGTGAGGAGGTGCTTGGCGAAGAACTGCCGCTGCACCGGATCGTCGCCGCCGAGCAGGCCGACGTAGGCGGCCATCACGGAACCGGCGATGTGCGCCATGCCGCCGATCATCACCGTCATCAGCTCCGACTGGGTCATGCGCTCGATGTAGGGCTTGATCGTGAGCGGTGCCTCGGTCTGGCCGATGAACACGCTGGCGCAGACGCTGGTGGTCTCGGCGCCGGACACGTTCATCACCTTGGTGATCACCCAGGCCATGCCGCGCACCACCTGCTGCATCACGCCCAGGTGGTAGAGGACGCCCGTGAGCGAGGCGAAGAACACGATCGTCGGCAGCACCTGCACGGCGAACACGAAGCCGAACTTGGAGGTGTCCATGAAGCTGCCGAAGATGAAGGCCGAGCCGACGTTGACGAAGTCGAGCAGCTTGACGAAGCCGCTGGCGATGGCATCGAACACGCTGCGCCCGACCGGCAGCTTCAGCACCAGCGCGGCGAACGCCACCTGCAGTGCGACGCCGGTCAGAACCAGGCGCCAGTCCACCGCGCGGCGGTTGCTGGAGAAGGCGAAGGCGATCGCGACCAGCACGGCGAGGCCGAACAGTCCGAACGCAATGTCCCCGAGTGTCTCGATCATGACGGTTCCCCGGCGCGCTGGCGCGAGCCATTCCCCAGGCGCAAGCCGGACCGGCGTGCGTCCCGCGCCTGCGCGAAGTCGCGGCGTGCGATGCCGGTTGCCCGCCGTGCGGGCGGACGGCAGCGTAGTCAGCGGCGTCGCCGTGTGCAAGGCGCCGCGCGCAGGGGGCCGCCGCCCGCGGCGCTGCGCTGGACGCTGCCGCCAGCGGCGGGCAGGATAAGCGGTTGCCCCTGCACGTGCCGACATGGACCGAAGCACCTTCCGCGAGCGGCTGGCACAGCACTGGACCCGGCTGCTGAGCCCGCACACGATCACCAAGGGCGCCGACTACGCCCGGCGCGGACACGTGGTGGGCATCCACTACGAAGCGGGCGAGCACGAAGGTGCGCTGATGGGGATGGTGCAGGGCACGGCGCGCGACCCCTATGCGGCCGGCGTGCGACTGGCGCTGCGTGACGGTCGCGTGCGCCTGGACAGCTGGTGCACCTGTCCGATGGAAGAGGACTGCAAGCACGTCGCGGCGCTCATCGTGCATGAGCTGCAAGGCGCCGCCGACGGCGAGTCGCGCAGGGGCATGGAGCCCTCGCTGCCGCAGCTGGGTGCGTGGAAGGCATGGCTGGACACGCTGCGCACGCCGCAGGTGGCCGAAGCGCGCCGTGCCGCTGCGCCGCCGCCGGAAGATTCGCGCTGCGCCATCCTGCTGCGCGCCGACACCGCGCACGCGCTGCCGACGCTGCAGGCCCAGGTGGTGCGGGTGAAGCCGGGCAAGCGCGGCGGCTATGCCTCGCCGCAACCGTTGCAGCCCTCCTGGGCGGATCCCGCTCCGTGGAGTGGCCTCGACGAGGACACCTTCCAGCTGGTGGCGGGCCTGCGCATGCGCGCGCCCGCGTTCGGCGGCAGTGGCGGCTGGTTCCAGCTCGCCAGCGCAGCCGACGAGCCGCTGCTGGAAACGC
Source organism: Pseudomonadota bacterium (assembly GCA_023412995.1). Classification (GTDB taxonomy): domain Bacteria; phylum Pseudomonadota; class Gammaproteobacteria; order Xanthomonadales; family Rhodanobacteraceae; genus Dokdonella_A. The sequence goes on along the minus strand of JAEZQS010000244.1, from coordinate 2,968 downwards.
TGATCGGCGCGCTGCCATGCTTCTTCGAAAAGGTGTCCGCCGGGCGCATCGCAACCGGCCCGGTGCGCGCGCTGCGCATCGGCTGGGATGCGCGCGAGGACGGCACCCAGAAGCTCGTGTTGAGCGTCGATGCTTCGCGCACGGCGCGCCTGCTGCGCGTCGGTGGCCTGTGGTACTTCGACCCGGAGCTGCGTGAACTGGGCCGTGCCGACGGCGACACGCGCTTGGCCGAAGCGGTGCTGCGCGCGCCGCCGCTGCTGCCCGAACAGGTGCCGCTGCTGATGGAGCGCTGGCGCGACACGCCGCTTCTTTCGGCGTTGCCGGTGCCCGCCGCGCCGAAGGTGGAACGGCTCGATGCGGCGCCCTCGCCGGTGCTGACGCTGCGCACGATCACCGTCACCGATGCCGGCGGCGACCGCTACCAGGCCGGCGTGGCGCGCATGGCTTTCGATTATGGCGGCGTGCGCCTGCCGCTGTTCCCGGCGCCGCCGCGCGAGCGCCGCCGCGCCGGCGAGCGGGTGCTGGAGATCCGCCGCGACCGCGCGCACGAGATCGCCATGTGCGAGCGCCTCGAGGAAACCGGATTCGTGCCGGCCGAGATGTTCGGCCGCTGGCCCGGCGTCGCGCGCGATGCGTTCGGAGACAACGATTTCGTGCTCGAGCGGGGGCGCCAGCTCGCCAGCGCCGAGCAGGTGTTCTCGCTGGCACCGCGCCTGCGCGACCTCGGCTTCCGGCTGGAGTCGGCCGAAGGCTTCCCCTTCGACCTGTTGCCCGAGCCATCGGACTGGTACGCCGAGGTGGAAGAGGAATCGGGCAACCCCTGGTTCGACCTGCGCCTGGGCATCGATGTCGCTGGCGAGCGCATCGACCTGCTGCCGGTGCTGCATCGCCTGCTGGGCGATCCCGCGTTCCCGCTCACCCCGCGGCGCGGCGAGCCCGACGACATGGACTGGCTGGTCGCGATCGACGAACGCCGGCGCGTGCCGCTGCCGCTGTCGAAGCTGCGCGCCCTGATCGCGCCGCTGCTGGAATGGCTGCAGGGGCCGCTGCGCGAACACGACGGTGCCTTGCGCCTGCGCCGCGCCCAGGCCGACGTGCTCGATCGCATCGGCCACACGATCGAGCGCCCCTGGCAGGGCGGCGAACGGCTGCGCGCGCAACGGGAACGCCTGCGCGGGCCGCGTGAACCGGCGATGGAGCCGGCCGGCTTCAACGCCACCCTGCGCGGCTACCAGCGCGAGGGGCTGGCCTGGCTCGGCATCCTTGCCGACGCCGGGCTGGGCGGCGTGCTCGCCGACGACATGGGCCTGGGCAAGACGGTGCAGGTGCTGGCGCACCTCGCGGCGGAAAGGGCCCGCGGCCGGCTCGACCTGCCGGCGCTGGTGCTGGCGCCGACCAGCCTGGTCGCCAACTGGCACGACGAGGCGCGCCGCTTCGCGCCGATGCTGAAGGTGCTGGTGGTGCACGGGCCCGAGCGCCACGGCCGCCACGCCGACATCCCGCAGCATGACGTCGTCATCACCACCTATCCGCTGCTGCTGCGCGACCGCGACGCGCTGTGCGCGCACGACTACTCGGTGCTGGTGCTGGACGAGGCGCAGGCGATCAAGAACGCGCGCAGCCAGGCGGCCAGGGTGGTGCGCGAGCTGTCCGCGCGGCAGCGCATCGCGATGACCGGCACGCCGCTGGAGAACCATCTCGGCGAGCTGTGGGCGCAGTTCGACGCGGTAGAGCCCGGACTGCTCGGCAGCCAGCGACAGTTCGCGAAATTCTTCCGCAATCCGATCGAGAAGCACGCCGACGCCGAACGGCGCGAGCGCCTCGGCCGCCGCATCGCCCCGCTCCTGCTCAGGCGGCGCAAGGAAGACGTGCTGGCGGAACTGCCGCCCAAGACGGAGATCCTGCGCCGCATCGACCTCGAGGGCGGCCAGCGCGAGCTGTACGAGACGCTGCGCCTGGCGCAGCACGAGCGCGTGCGTGACGTGATGCGCGAGCGCGGCCTGGCGCAAAGCGGCATCGTGGTGCTGGATGCGCTGCTGAAGCTCCGCCAGGCCTGCTGCGATCCGCGGCTGGTGAAGCTCGAAGGCGCGCGCAAGGTCACCGAATCGGCCAAGCTCGACTACCTGCTGCAACTGCTGGCAGACCTGGTGGCGGAGGGACGCCGCGTGCTGGTGTTCAGCCAGTTCGCCGAAATGCTGGCGCTCATCGGCCAGGCGCTCGATGCGCGCAAGCTCCCGTGGCAGGCGCTCACCGGCGATGTGCCGGGCACGCGCCGCGCGGCACTGGTCGAACGGTTCCAGCAGGGCAAGGTGCCGCTGTTCCTGGTCAGCCTCAAGGCGGGCGGCGTCGGCCTCAACCTGACGGCCGCGGACACCGTCGTGCACTACGACCCTTGGTGGAATCCCGCGGTGGAACGCCAGGCCACCGACCGCGCCCACCGCATCGGCCAGGACAAGCCGGTGTTCGTCTACAAGCTGATCTGCGCAGGCACCGTGGAGGAAAAGATCCAGGCGCTGCAGCAGCGCAAGGCGGACCTCGCCCAGGCCGTCCTCGAAGGCGCCGCGAGCGAAGCGCTGGCATTCGACGAATCCGACCTCGACGACCTGTTCGCGCCCCTGTAGGAGCGGCGCAGCCGCGACAGGGAGACCGCGCATGCGAAGGAACCTCCGGCCGGCCGGTTCGTGGCTTCCGATGCGCGGTCGCGCTTGCAGCGCTCCTACGACGGCGGCGTTGTTGGCCGTTCGCTGTGGCGCTTGCAGCACCCTACAACGGCAAGGGAGGCATGAGCTTTTCGTAGGAGCGGCGCAGCCGCGACCGCGAAATCGCGCATGCGACGAAACCTTCGGCTGGTGGCGTCGTTGTCGGCACATGCGACGAATGAATCGGTTGGCACCGCCACTTGCCACCCCGCGGTCGCGCTTGCAGCGCTCCTACGACAGCAGGGGTTTTCGTAGGAGCGGCGCAGCCG
>JAEZQS010000240.1 GCA_023412995.1 Pseudomonadota bacterium | reverse complement strand
GTGCGGCAGGCCCGCCGCCAGCGCCTGCAGGCGGCCGCTCTCGCGCCATGCGGCTTCGAGGCGCAGGAACGCGACGCGATGGCGGGTCGACGCCGCGAGCCAGTCCTGCAGCGCCTGCTCCGTGCCGGGCGTCCAGTCGCCGCGGTCGCGGCGCACCAGCCACCCGGCGGCGGCCTGTTCAATCCGCCTGCTGTCGTGCATCGCCATCGTCCTCGTCCATGCGCGCCGCCCATGGCGGGGTTCCTTCGCGTGCCGGCGGTGGCGCGCTGCCGTACAGGCAGGCCGCCACCAGCCGCATGCCGCGCGCCAGGTGTTTCTCCACCGTCCGGTCGCTGATGCCCAGGCGCCGCGCGACTTCCTTCTGCGGCAGTTCCTCCACCCGCCGCAGCCACACCACGGCGCGGCAGCGGTCGGGCAGGTGGTCCAGCGCCTCGGACAGGCGGCGGAGCATCTGGCGGCTGTCCATCCAGCGCTCGGGCGACAGTTCGTCCACCGGGTTGACGTTCGGCGAGGTGAAATCACCCACCGTCTCGATCGACACCACCCGGCTGCGGCGCGCCCGATCCGTCAGCAGGTGGCGCGCGGTGGTGAACACGAAGGCCTCCGGCGCTGCCGGGCGGTTGCGGCTGGCCGCCTCGTAGACGCGTGCGTAAACCTCCTGCTGGAGGTCGTGCCACTCGTCCCCGTGCGGCCAGCAGCGGCGCAGGTAACCTGCCAGTGCCCGCTCGTGGACGAGGACCTCGCGGACGAACCATTCGTCGATTTCGCTCGGCATGCGTTCGCGCGATTCCTCGCGCCCGATGGGGGAAGCCGCGCCGCGGCTCGTCACGGAAGGATAGCGCCACGGCAACCTGCCGCGCGCTTCGACCCAGGGGAGAGACGGCATGCGTGGATCGGCGAGCGTACACCGATGGCTGGCGGGATGGCTGGCCTGCGTGCTGGCGGTGCCGGCCCTGGCGGGCGGCCCTGGCCATTACCTGCTGGGCGACCGCTCCGCGCCGACCCCGGCGCGCGTCCAGCCCGGCCTGCTGCTGATGGGCGGCGGCGATCGCAATGTCGAGGCGCTGCGCTGGTTCATGCAGCGCGCCGGCAACGGCCACATCGTGGTGCTGCGCGCCTCCCAGGGCGGCGAGATCGGCGAGGAGTTCTACCGCGAGATCGGTGGCATCGCTTCGGTGGAAACCTTCGTCTTCCACGATCGCGAAGCCGCCGGTGACCGTGCCGTGCTGCGCAGCCTCGAGCGGGCCGACGCCATCTTCATCGGCGGTGGCGACCAGTCGCGCTACGTGCGCTACTGGCGCGGCACGCCGGTCGCCGCGGCGCTGGATGCGCACGTGCGCGCGGGCAAGCCGCTCGGCGGCACCAGTGCGGGGCTGGCGATGCTGGGCGAATACCTCTACGGTGCGATGGACGGCGGCAGCCAGACCAGTCCGCAGGCACTGGCCGATCCGCTCGGCAGCGCCAACACCATCGAGACCGGCTTCCTGCACCTGGACCGGCTCGAGGGCGTCATCACCGACACCCATTTCAGCGAACGCAACCGGCTCGGCCGGCTGGTGGCTTTCCTAGCCAGGGCCGAGGCGATGGCCGGCCATCCGCTGCTCGGGCTGGGCGTGGATGAGGACGCCGCCGTGGCGGTGGACGGGGAGGGCATCGCGCGCGTGTACGCCACCGCGCCCGGCGCCGGCGCCACCCTGGTGCGCGGCGGACTGTCGCCGCAGGTCGAGGATGCGCCGATGGAACAGGCCCGGGTGGAAACGGTCGGCATCGGCGTCGATTCCGTCCTGCACCTGCCGGATGGCAAGGTGCGCCGACCCTCGTTCGAACGCCGATATGCGGTGCATGGCGGGGTGTTGCGCGCGATCGATGCGCCCCTGCTGGTGATCCACGGGGGCGCCGGCGTCGAACGCGCCGGCACCACGGCGGAGGAAGAGGCCGCCGCGCGCAAGGCACTCGAAGCGGCGCTGCGGGCCGGGCACGCGTTGCTTGCCGCGGGCAAGCCGGCGCCGGACGCGGTGGTTGCCGCGATTGCCGTGCTGGAGGATACGCCGCAGTTCAACGCCGGGCGTGGCGCCGTGTTCACCCACGATGGCCGCAACGAACTGGATGCCGCGCTGATGGACGGCGCCCGAGGCAGTGCCGGCGCGGTCGCCGCGGTGCACCGGGTGAAGAACCCGATCCTGCTGGCGCGCGCCGTGATGGAGAAATCCCCGCACGTGATGCTGGTCGGGGACGGCGCGGAAGCCTTTGCGCAGGCGCAGGGCGTGGCGCTGGTCGATCCGGCCTGGTTCCGCACCGAAAAGCGCTGGCAGCAGCTGCAGAAGGCCCTGCGCGAAGACGCCGCCGGCGGCGGACTCGCGCGGCTGCAGGTCGGGCACAGCTATTTCGGCACGGTCGGCGCGCTGGCGCTGGACGCGCAGGGCCGCCTTGCAGCCGGGACATCGACTGGCGGCATGACCGACAAGCGGTACGGCCGGGTCGGCGATTCACCCCTCATCGGTGCCGGCACCTGGGCCGACGGGCGCTGCGCCGTCTCCGGCACCGGCTGGGGCGAGTACTACATCCGGGTCGCTGCCGCGCACGAGATCTGCGCGCGCGTGCGACTCGCCGGGCAGTCCATCACGCGCGCGGCCGGCGGCGTCATCAACCAGGACATTCCTGCCGCGGGTGGCGATGGCGGGGCCATCGCGCTCGCCAGCGATGGCACGTTCGCGCTGCCGTTCAACACCGAAGGCATGTACCGCGGCTGGATCGGCGTCGATGGCGTGCCCCACGTCGCGGTGTATGCCGACGAGTCGCTGCGCGGTGACCTGCGTCCGGCTGCCGGCGAATAGACCGCGCCGCAACGCGCGACGGCAGTCCGGCAGCGAAGCGCGCCGGCGCCGCTCAGAGCGAGCGGTCGATGGCGTAGCCGGCCAGCACCGCGAGCGCCTCCCGCGCCGGGGAGGGCGGCAGGCCGGCAAGGCGCGCGCGTGCCGAATCGGCGTAGCGGCGCGCACTCTCGCGCGAAGCCTCGATGGCACCGGTCGCCTCGATGGCCGCCAGCACGTCACCCAGCGACTCGCGCCCGCCCGCCGACACCGCGTCGCGCAGGCGCCGCGCCTGGTCCGGCGCGCTGCGCGCGATCGCCACGATCAGCGGCAGCGTGGGCTTGCCCTCGGCAAGGTCGTCGCCGACGTTCTTGCCGAGCGTGCCGGCGTCCGAGGCATAGTCGAGCACGTCGTCGGCAATCTGGAACGCGAGGCCGAGGTCCATGCCGTAGCGGGCCAGTGCATCCTCCTGCGCGGGCGGGAGGTCCGCCAGCACCGCGCCGAGGCGTGTCGCGGCGGCAAACAGCACCGCGGTCTTGCGCTCGATCACGTCGAGGTAGGCCTGTTCGGTGGTGTCCGGGTTGCCGATGTGGAGCAGCTGCAGCACCTCCCCCTCGGCGATGCGGTTGGTGGTGTCGGCGAGGACGCGCATGACGCGCATCTGGTCGAGCTCCACCATCATCTGGAACGAGCGGGAATACAGGAAGTCGCCAACCAGCACGCTCGCCGCATTGCCCCACACCGCATTGGCGGTGCGGCGGCCGCGGCGCAGGTCCGATTCGTCCACCACGTCGTCGTGCAGCAGGGTGGAGGTGTGGATGAATTCGATCACGGCGGCGAGCTGGACATGGTCGCGCCCGCCGTAGCCGGCAGCGCGGGCGGCGACCAGGTGCAGCATCGGCCGCAGGCGCTTGCCGCCGCTGCCGACGATGTGCTCGGCGACCTGGTTGACCAGCACCACGTCGGAAGCGAGCCGCCGCCGGATCAGTGCATCCACCGCCGCCATGTCGGCGGCCGCGAGGGCCTGCACGTCGGCAAGGCAGGCCACCCGGGCGGTGGCGTCGAGCGTGGCGTCAACGGAAGTCAAGGCAGGTGCCGTGCGGGACAGGGCCGCGCAGTATAAACGGCGCCCCGCAGGCCGGCAGCGGCAGGGCGAACGCTGACGGCGGGGTGGGGCGGGATCGTACACACGCCGGTGGCGCCGGCCGCTGCGGGCTGGCGGGCGCGGCTGCTATCCTGCCTGCCACAACCATCGATCACCCGAGGAATTCTCCATGGCACGCGGCGTCAACAAGGTCATCCTGGTCGGCAACCTGGGCGCCGATCCAGAAATCCGGGCTACCGCCAGCGGCATGACCATTTGCACCTTGAACCTCGCCACCACCAGCGTGCGCAAGGACAAGGAAGGCCAGACGATCGAGCGCACCGAATGGCACCGGGTCAAGCTGTTCGGCAAGCTCGGCGAGATCGCCGGCGAGTACCTCAAGAAGGGGCGCCAGGTGTACATCGAAGGCTCCATCCGCTACGACAAGTTCATCGGCCAGGACGGCGTGGAGAAGTACTTCACCGACATCGTCGCCGACGAGATGCAGATGCTGGGCGGCGGGGGTGGCGAAGGCGGTGGTGGCGGTGGCGGCGGCTACAGCCGCGATCGCAGCAGTGGCGGGGAGCGGGGGACGTCGCGCCCTGCAGCGGCCAGCTCGCGTCCAGCGCAGCCTGCCCCGGCCGACAGTTTCGAGGACGACGACATTCCGTTCTGACGGGGCGGGATTCGGGATTCGGCAGGCGTGTCGCAGGGCTCCGGGCGCGCGCGGCGCGCTAACATGGCATCCTTTTGCGCCGGCCCCTGCAGGCCTGCCCGACGCACCCCATGAAAACCCTCCTCGTCACCGGCGGCGCCGGGTTCATCGGCGGCAACTTCGTGCTGGGCGCGCTGGCGCAGGGTGGCTGGCGGGTGGTCAACCTGGATGCGCTGACCTATGCCGGCAATCCGGACACGCTGGCAGCGGTCGCCGGCAATCCGGACCACGTGTTCGTGCATGGCGACATCGGCAACGCGGCCGTGGTCGGCCAGCTCCTTGCCGACCATGCACCGACGGCGATCGTCAATTTCGCGGCCGAGTCGCATGTGGACCGCTCCATCGACGGGCCGGCGGCGTTCGTGCAGACCAACGTCGTCGGCACGCTCACCCTGCTCGAATGCGCGCTCGCCTACTGGCGCGCACTGCCGCTGGAGCGGCAGGACGCGTTCCGCTTCCTGCACGTCTCGACCGACGAGGTGTATGGCTCGCTGGGTCCGGTCGGACGCTTCCGCGAGGATTCCCCCTACCAGCCCAATTCCCCCTATTCGGCGTCCAAGGCGGCCTCCGACCACCTCGTGCGCGCGTTCCACCACACCTACGGGCTGCCGGTCCTCACCACCAACTGTTCCAACAACTACGGCCCCTACCAGTTCCCCGAGAAGCTCATCCCGCTCACCCTGCAGAAGGCGCTCGCGGGCGAGCCGCTGCCGGTCTACGGCGATGGCCGCAACATCCGCGACTGGCTGTTCGTGGGCGACCATTGCGCGGCGATCCGGCGGGTACTGGAGATCGGGCGCGTCGGCGAGGTGTACAACGTGGGCGGCGATGCCGAGCGCGAGAACATCCAGGTGGTGAAGGCGATCTGTGCGCTGCTCGACGAGCGCGTGCCGTTGCCGGAGGGCCGCCGGCGCGAAACGCTGGTGACCTACGTCAGGGACCGTCCCGGCCATGACCGCCGCTACGCGATCGATGCGTCGAAGATCCGCAACGACCTCGGCTGGCGCCCGACCGAATCCTTCGCCAGTGGCCTCGCGCGCACCGTCGACTGGTACCTCGACAACCAGGCGTGGGTGAAGCGCGTGCTCGATGGCAGCTACCGCATGGAACGACTCGGCGCGCAGGGAGGCTGATCGATGGCGACGCACAAGGGCATCATCCTGGCGGGCGGTTCCGGCACGCGGCTGTACCCGGTGACGCAGGCGGTCAGCAAGCAGCTGCTGCCGGTGTACGACAAGCCGATGATCTACTACCCGCTCGCCACGCTGATGCTGGCGGGCATCCGCGAAATCCTCGTCATCAACACCCCGCACGAGCAGCCGCTGTTCCAGCGCCTGCTCGGCGATGGTTCGCAGTGGGGACTGTCGGTTTCCTACGCCGTGCAGCCCTCGCCCGATGGCCTGGCGCAGGCGTTCCTGATCGGGCGCGAGTTCCTCCGCGGGCAGCCGAGTTGCCTGGTGCTCGGCGACAACATCTTCTACGGCCATGGCCTGACTGACCAGCTGGCACGCGCGGTGGCACGCACGCACGGCGCGACCATTTTCGGTTACCGCGTGAGCGATCCGGAACGCTACGGCGTGGCCGAGTTCGACGGCGGCGGGTGCGTCATCGGCCTCGAGGAAAAGCCGGTGCAACCGCGGTCGAACTGGGCCGTTACCGGCCTCTACTTCTACGACGGATCGGTCTGCGACCACGCCGCGCAGCTGCAGCCTTCCGCCCGCGGCGAGCTGGAGATCACCGACCTCAACCGCCGCTACCTCGAAGCCGGAACGCTCATGCTCGAGCGTCTCGGGCGCGGCTACGCCTGGCTCGACACCGGCACCCACGAGTCGCTGGTGGAAGCCTCCACCTACGTCGAGACGATCGAGCGCCGCCAGGGCCTCAAGATCTGCTGCCCCGAGGAAATCGCCTGGCAGCAGGGCTGGATCGATGCCGAGCAGGTGCTGCGCCTGGCCGCGCCGCTGGCGAAAAACGGCTACGGGCGCTACCTGCACGAGCTGGTGCGGCAGGGGCGCACCCCGTGAAGGTGATCCGCACGGCCCTGCCGGGTTGCGTCGTGATCGAGCCACAGGTGCACGGCGACGCGCGCGGCTACTTCTACGAGAGCTTCAACGCGTCGCGCTTCGCCGAAGCGGGCCTGGACCTGCACTTCGTGCAGGCGAACGTGTCGCGCTCGGCCGAGGGCGTGCTACGCGGCTTGCACTACCAGTGGCCGAACCCGCAGGGCAAGCTCGTCAGCGTGCTGGAAGGCGAGGTGTACGACGTGGCGGTGGACATCCGCACCGGCTCGCCGACCTTCGGCCGGTGGGCCGCGGCCATCCTGTCGGCCGACAACAAGCGCCATTTCTGGATACCCGAAGGTTTCGCGCACGGCTTCGCGGTGCTGTCCGGGCACGCGACCTTCACCTACCAGTGCACCACGCTGTACGACCGCGAAGCGGACACGGCGATCCGCTGGAACGACGCCGCTCTCGCGATCGACTGGCCGGTGGCCGAGCCACAGCTGTCGGCGCGCGATGCGGCAGCGCCATTCCTCGCCGAGGTGCCGCACGAGCGACTGCCGGCGTACGTGCCCTGAAGGCGGACATGGCATGACCATCCTGCTGCTGGGAGCCAACGGCCAGCTCGGTATGGAACTGCGCCGCGCGCTGGTGCCGCTGGGCCGGCTGGTGCCGGCCACGCGCGATGGCGTGCTGGCCGACGGTTCCGCCTGCCTTGCCGCGGACCTGGCGGATCATGCATCGCTGCAGGCCGCGCTTGCGGCGGCGGCGCCGGACACGGTGGTGAATGCCGCGGCCTACACCGCGGTCGATCGCGCCGAGGACGAGCCCGCGCTGGCAGACCGGATCAACCACGAGGCAGTCGGCGAGATCGGCCGCTGGGCGGCCGCGCACGGCGCACGCGTGCTGCACTACTCGACCGACTACGTGTTCGATGGCGGCGCGCCCCGGCCCTGTCGCGAGGACGATCCGGCCGCTCCGGTCAGCGTCTACGGCCGCAGCAAGCTCGCCGGCGAAGCGGCCCTGCGGGCGAGCGGGGCGGCGCATCTGATCGTGCGCACCGCCTGGGTCTATGCCGCGCACGGCCACAACTTCCTGCACACGATGCTGCGGCTGGCGCGCGAACGCGACGAACTGCGCGTGGTCGACGACCAGGTCGGCGCGCCCACCCCCGCCCCATGGATTGCGCAGGCGAGCGCCGCGATGCTCGCGCAGTGGCAGGACGGTGCCGCTGGCGCCGGTCCGGGCATCGTCCACCTCGTTGCGGCGGGACAGTGCAGCTGGCACGAATTCGCCCAGGCCATCGTCGATGGCGCGTTCGCGCGCGGCCTGCTGGCGCGCCGCCCGCACGTGACGGCGGTTTCCACGGCGCAATTCCCCACCCGGGCGCGCCGCCCGGCGTGGTCGGTGCTGGACACGTCACGGCTGCGCGACTGCTTCGGGCTACAATTGCCCGATTGGCGGGAAGGGCTGGACGCGGTACTCGACGCCATGGCCCGCGACGCGCCGCCCGCGTCCGGGGAGGGCCCGGGCAGTGCAACGCGCCGCCGACCGGAGTAAGTCGATGCTTGTACCCGTGATCCTTTCCGGCGGAGCCGGCACGCGCCTGTGGCCCGTGTCGCGCAGCGCCTATCCCAAGCCCTTCATGCGCATGGGCGACGGCGAGTCGCTGCTGCGCAAGACGCTCGACCGCGCGCTGCGCGTGGCCGCCGGCGCGCCGGTGCTCACCGTCACCGGGCGCGACTACTACTTCCTGACCCGCGACGAATACGCGCAGCAGCCGCAGGCGGACCTGGACCGGCTGCCGTTCCTGCTGGAACCGGCGGGCCGCAACACCGCACCCGCGGTCGTGCTCGCCGCGCTGCACGCGCGCGCGCAATGGGGCGGCGAGGCGGTGTTGCTGGTGTTGCCTGCCGACCACCTGATCCGCGACCTCGACGCATTCGCGGCGGACACCGCGCGGGCGGTGGCGCTGGCCGCAGAGGGCTGGCTGGTCACCTTCGGCATCCGCCCGACCCACCCGGAAACCGGTTTCGGCTACATCCGCATGGGCGCGGACATCGTGCTGCAGCAGGGCGCGCCGTCGCCCGGCCGCCGCGTCGCGGCCTTCGTCGAAAAGCCCGACCTGCAGACGGCAGAAAGCTACGTCGCCGGCGGCGACCATGCCTGGAACTCGGGCATGTTCTGCTTCCGTGCCGACGCGCTGCTCGCCGCGGCGGCATCGACGTGTCCCGACGTGCTCGCCGCGGCGGAGGCCTGCCACGCGCAGGCCATCAACCACGACAGCCCGGTCGAGTTCGCGCGCGAGGCATTCCTCGCGCAGCCGGACATCTCGATCGACTACGCCATCATGGAACGCGCAGCGAAGGTCGCGGTGGTACCGGCCACGTTCGACTGGAGCGACATCGGTTCGTGGAAGGCGATGAGCGACCTCGACGACGCCGACGGCGACGGCAACCGCGTGCGCGGGCAGGCGATCCTGGTCGAGAGCGCGAACTGCTACATCCAGTCCGACACGCGCATCGTCGCTGCCGTCGGCGTGCACGACCTCGTCATCGTCGACACCGGCGACGCGGTACTGGTCTCGCACCGCGAGCGCGCGCAGCAGGTCAAGCTGGTGGTCGAGCGCCTGCGCGCGACCAACCACGCCGCCGCCAGCGTGCATCCGACCGTGCACCGTCCGTGGGGCAGCTACACCGTGCTGGAGGACGCCGACGACTGCAAGGTCAAGCGGCTCACCGTGAAGCCCGGCCACGTGCTGTCGCTGCAGCTCCACCACCGGCGCAGCGAGCACTGGACCGTGGTAGAAGGCACCGCGAAGGTGCGCGTGGGCGAACGCGAGTTCCTGCTCGAGCGAAACCAGTCCACCTACATCCCGATGGACACCGTCCACCGGCTGGAAAACCCCACCGCCACCGACATCCACCTGATCGAGGTGCAGTGCGGGGACTATTTCGGGGAAGACGACATCGTGCGCCTCGAGGACCGCTACGGACGCGTGCCGTCCGCTCCCTGACGACTGCGGAGCGACGAAGCGCAGACCGAAGTCGAACCAGGTTGCACCGGGCTCCTGGGGGGGGCGTTCCCGGCGCGATGCCGCCGCGATGGCACGCACGAAGGGTGAAGGGCGCAGGGCACGCTTTCTGCAGCAGCGCACCGTGTGCGCAACGGACCGGCGGCGCCGCTGCCGGCACCGCGATGGCAACACCGGGGACAGGAAGGCCACGTAGAAGGGCACCACAGCCGACGCGCACTGCTGCGCGGCGGCGCAACGCCAACTCTGAAGGGAGATCAGGGATGCATTCCGTCACCACCACGTTCAGCGCGGGCCTGCTGGCCCTTGCCGCCGCGATCGCGGCCGACGCCGCCGTACCGGCCACAGGAACCGCCAACGCCCCGACGGAATCCACCGCCGCTCCACCAGTCGAGGCGTTCTTCCGGCGCCCGCAGATGAATGACATGCAGCTCTCGCCGGGCGGACAGTACCTGGGCATGACCGTGCCGCTCGAGGACGGAAGCTCGGTGCTCTACGTGGTCGACCGGGTCAACCTCAAGCAGCATCGCCACGGTGCGCGCGGGCGGCAACCACGTGATCGACGATTTCTGGTGGGTGAGCGATACCCGCGTGGTCGCCACCGTGGCAGAGCAGCTCGGCGGCGTCGACCGGCCACAGCCAAATGGCGAGCTGTACGCCATCGACGCCGATGGCAGCAACGGCCGCATGCTGTTCGGATATCGCGGAAAGGACGGCGTCGGCTCGCACCTGAAGCGGGTGGAGAAGCGTTTTGCCGGCGTCGCCAGCTACGGCGGCTACGCCGCGCTCTCGGGCGTCGAGCGCGAGCCGGACCTCTACCGCTGCGCGATCGGTTACGTCGGCGTGTACGACCTGCCGATGATGTACTCGCGCGGCGACGTGCCACGCAGCCTCTACGGGACGGAATACCTGGACATGGTTCTGGGCGGCAACACGCAGGAGCTGCGCACGCGTTCGCCGGTGGCTGCCGCCGACCGCATCAAGGCGGCCGTGATGCTGGTCGCCGGCGGGCGCGACGAACGCGTGCCCATCGCGCAGGCCAGGGCCATGCGCGATGCGCTTGACGAGCACCATCATCCCTACGAGTGGCTGGTGAAGGACAGCGAGGGCCACGGCTTCTACGACACCGCCAACCAGGTGGAGTTCTACACCCGGCTGGCCGCCTTCCTCGATGCGCACATCGGCGCCAGGGCGGGGGCGGCCCCCAGCGCGCCCTAGCCGGCGACTCCATCTGGCCAGGAGCCCGCGCGGCATTCGCGCGGGCTCCACGCCCGCCGACCGCGGGTCAACCCCGCCGCGCCGGCAGGAAGCGGCTGTTGCGCAGCAGCCCGGCCGAAACCAGCGACACCAGCACGCCGACCGGGAAGATCTCGGCGAAGGTCATCGGCAGGCGGAACAGCGGGTCCGCGTACTGCACCTTGAAGGTCTCCAGGTCGGCGGCCAGCTTCGCGAGCGCGTCCGGGCTCGCGCCCTTCGCCCGCTCGCCGTCGAGCATCGCCCGGGCATAGGTGCTGGCGAAATCCATGTGCGACAGCGCCTGCACGGCTTCCCAGGAAAGGACGTAGAAGATCCCGGCGACGAAGCTGATGCCGAGCCCGACGCCGAGCGCCCGCCAGAATCCGATCACGCCGCCCCGGTCCACGTCGCGATGGCGCTTGATCCCGACGAACACCGCGCTCAGCGCGACCAGCATGGTCGTGTAACCGATCAGCATGCCGTAGCGGAGCGGCGGCATGCCGGAGAAGGCGAGGAAGGTGGCGAACATGAATCCGCCGACGACCACGCCGGCAATGACGCCGTACTTCAGGATGGTGTGCAGCATGTGGTGGACACCTGCTGGTGACTGGAGCCGCCATTGACGGCGATGCCGCGCCGCCTGGCAATCACCCGAACGGGTGAATCGGCGCCGTCACCTGGATGATCCGCGCCCGACGCGGGCGTCAGGGCACGATGCCCAGTTCGCGCGCGCGCCGGATCGCCTCGGTCCGCCGCCGCGCCTCCAGCTTGCGGAACAGCCGGGCGACATGCGTCTTGACGGTATTGGGCGACACGTGCAGGTGGGCGGCGATTTCCTTGTTCGAGCGGCCGGCGGCCAGCTCGCGCAAGACGTCCAGTTCGCGCCCGCTGAGGCCGAGTGCCGCCTGCGCGGGCGGGTTGCCGTCGAACGGAGCCGGCGCCCGCGCGGCGAGGACGTGCATGCCGAGGACGATGCCCAGCGCGAGGAAGGCGAGGGCGACCAGGAACAGGCTGATCTCGACCGGATGCATCCCCGCCACGCGCTGGTAGTCCAGCCACTGCAGCGCCAGCGTGCCACCGGCCAGGAGCGTTCCGTACCCGAGCACCGGTTTCCACACGCCGCGTCCTCCGCCCGACCGCCGGCGTGCCTGGCCGGTGCGCCATTTCACCGTGCCCCGGCGCGCGCGTCCAGCCGCGAGCGGCCAGCCACCGGTTTACCGCGGCCGGGCCGGTGCGGGTGCAGCCGGATCGCGGCAGACGCCAAGGAGCAGCGTGCGCAGCCAGCGGTGCGCCGCGTCGGCTTCCTGGCGCGGATGCCAGAACAGGGAGACCGTGAACGTCGGCATCGGCAGCGGGAGCGCGAACCGGTGCATCCCGCGCCAGAGGCTCTGCGTATGCCTTTCCGGCACGGTGGCGATGAGGTCGGACTGGCCGGCGAGGGCGATTGCCTGGGCAAAGCCGCCGACCGTGACCGCCCCGTTGCGTGCGAGGCCGCGCTGTTCCAGCGCCTCGTCCACGGAGCCCATGTCCAGGCCGCGGCGGGAGACCAGCACGTGCGCGGCCGACGCATACCGCTGCGGCGTGAGCTTGCCGCGCGCCAGCGGATGACCCTTGCGGACGATGCCGACGAGGCGGTCGCGGAACAGCCCCTGCGTGCGGATTTCCGGGCCCATGGCCTTGCTGGTGACGCCGGTCTCGAAGTCGATCGCGCCTTCGCGCAGCAGGGTGCTGTCCTTGTCGGTCTTGGGCACGAACCACAGCCGCACGCCGGGTGCTTGCGCGGCGATGCCGGCGAGCAGCCCCGGTCCGAACGTCTCGGCGAAGCCTTCGCTGCTGCGGATCGTGAAGGTGCGCGACAGGCGCGCGAGGTCGAGCGCGAGCGCCGGCCGCAGCAGCGCCTCGGCATCGCCGACGACCTGGTGCACGCGGTCCCGCAACGCCATTGCACGGGGCGTGGGCACGAGGCCGCGGCCGGCGCGGACCAGCAACGGGTCGCCCGTTTCGCGACGCAGCCGTGCAAGCGCGCGGCTCATTGCCGACGCGCTGAGGTGGAGGCGCCTGGCCGCCCGCGCCACGCTGCCTTCTTCGAGCAGCACGTCGAGCGTGACGAGGAGGTTGAGGTCGGGCATGGCCATGGCGCAGAACTACCACGAAACGGACGAGACAGGGCGTTTCGTGCAGGTACTGGTTGCGGACCGTGCATCTTCCGCCTGGTGCCGTGCGATCCCAGACTGGCAGCGCCACCTGCCAGGAAACCTCCCGTGTCCCATCCCGACCCCACTCCCCGCCGTCCTGCCGCCACCGGCATCCTCGCCTGCCTCGCCCTGGCCATGCTGCTGTCCTCGCTCGGAACCAGCAGTGCGAACGTCGCCTTGCCGACCTTCGTGCAGGCCTTCGGCACCTCCTTCCAGGCGGTGCAGTGGGTCGTGCTGGCCTACCTGCTGGCGGTCACCACCCTGGTCGTCAGTGTCGGGCGCCTCGGTGACCTGCTGGGGCGACGACGCCTGCTGCTGGCGGGCATCGCGCTCTTCACCCTCGCCTCGGCTGCGTGCGGCCTGGCACCCTCGCTCGGCTCACTGGTGGCGGCACGGGCCGTCCAGGGCCTCGGCGCGGCGGTCATGATGGTGCTGGCGATGGCGATGGTGGGCGATGCGGTGCCGCCGGAGCGGGCAGGAAGCGCGATGGGATTCCTCGGCACCACCTCGGCCATCGGCACGGCGCTCGGGCCTTCACTCGGCGGCTTCCTGCTCGGGGGCTTTGGCTGGCCCGCCATTTTCCTGTGCCACGTGCCGCTCGGCATCGTGGCACTGCTGCTCGCACGCGCCTGCCTGCCGCCGGACCGCAAACCTGCCCGGACGCCTGCGTTCGACGTCGGCGGCTCCCTCCTCCTCGCACTTGCGCTGGCGGCCTATGCCCTGTCCATGACGCGTGGCCAGGGCCACTACGGCGCACTCGACGCCGCGCTGCTTGGCGTTGCCGGGGCGGGCGCCGCCCTGTTCGTCGTCTTCCAGCGCCGCACGCGCTTTCCGCTCATCCCGCTCGCGCTCTTCCGCCAGCCCCGCGTGGGCAGCGGATTCGCCACGAGCTTGCTCGCGACGACGGTGGCGATGACCACGCTGGTGGTCGGCCCGTTCTATCTCGCCGGCGCGCTGCAGCTGGTGCCCGCGACGATCGGACTCGTGATGACGGCGGGGCCGCTGGTCGCGGTACTGGCGGGCGTGCCGGCGGGTCGGGGCGTCGACCGATTCGGTGCGCGCGGCATGGGCCTCGCGGGACTCGCCGCCATGGCCGTGGGCGCCGCGGCACTGGCGACGGTCGCGCCGGCGCGCGGGATCCCCGGCTACCTCCTGCCGCTGGTCACGCTGACGGGCGGTTTCGCCTTATTCCAGGCGGCCAACAACACGGCCGTGATGACCGCGGTGGAGGCAGGCCAGCGCGGCGTCGTCGCCGGCCTGCTCACCCTCTCGCGCAACCTCGGCCTGGTGACCGGTGCCTCGGCCATGGGCGCGGTGTTCGCCGCCGCCAGCGGCGCCGGCGCCCGGGGCGGAACCCAGGCCGTTGCCGTGGCTGCCGGTGCGCACGCCGCATTTGCCTGCGCGGCGCTGCTGGTCATGGCGGCGCTGCTGATGGCGCTGGCTTCGGGCCGGCCCGTGCAACCGTCAGCGGCACCCGCCGGGCCATGATCATCCAGCCAGGCGCACGCCAATCGCGCAGAATGGCGGCTGCCACACAACGCCGGCGTGCAGGCGGGCGCGTGCACGCCACCAGTCCAGCCACGGGGGAACTGCCATGAAGTGGTTGAAGGCCATCGCAGGCGTGCTGGCGATCGTGCTGGTCGCCCTTTTCGCCTACGCGGCCAGCACGGTGCGGCGTTCGGAACATCCCGTCGGCTTCCAGGTCGTGCAGGTCCAGGCACCCGCCGGTCCCATCGCCGTGGCCATCTGGTATCCCACGCCGGACAGGCCACTGCCCACCACCTTCGTCGGTGGCTTCCTGCTCAGCGTGGCCCGCGACGGCGCGGTGGCGGGCAGCCACCTGCCGGTCGTGCTGGTCTCGCATGGCAACGGCGGCAGCGCCGTCAGCCATGTCGATCTGGCCATGGCGCTCGCCAGCGCCGGTTACGTCGTCGCCGCGCCCACGCACGCCGGCGACAACTTCGCCGATCCGTCCCGGCAGGCGTCAGCGGCGCTCTTCAGCCAGCGTGCCGGCGAACTGCGCGCGACGCTCGACTATCTCCTGGCGGATTGGGCTGGTGGGTCGCGCATCGATCCCGACCGCGTCGCGGCATATGGCATGTCGGCCGGCGCGTTTACCGTGCTGACCCTGGTGGGCGGCGTGCCTCGCATGGATCGCATCGCCACGCACTGCCGCGCCGCGCCGGAGTTCATCTGCAAGGCCCTCGCGCAGGCGCGGTCACCGCTGCTCGCCAGTGCGGAAGGCGCCGGGACCTTCACCGCCGACCCGCGCATCAAGGCCGCGATCATCGTCGCGCCGGGCCTGGGCTTCACGTTCGCGGAAGGAGGGCTTTCCAGCGTGCAGGTGCCGGTGCAGGTGTGGAGCGGCGATCGCGACGAGAACGTGCCCTTCGCCACCAACACGCGCATCGTCCAGCAGGGCCTCGGCCGGCACGCCGAATCACACGTGGTCGAAGGCGCGACGCACCTGTCGTTCCTCGCGCCGTGCGGACTGGCCAGGCCGCCGGCGTTCTGCACCGATCCCGCCGGATTGGATCGCGAGGCAGCGCACGCGGCCATGAACGCGCAGGTGCTCCGTTTCCTCGCAACGCATGTGCGCGCCGCCACGCCGGCCGTCGCGGACGCGCCATGAAGGCCGGCGGCGAAGCGCCGGATGCTGTCGACGCGGCGGCACTGCGGCAGCCGGCGGAGGCGGGCCGCGCGTGGTCGTTTCCCATCGAAGGCGAGCGGGTGCGACTGCGCCGGCTGCGGCCGGAGGATGCCGAGGCCTTCCGCGGCTACCGTTGCGACCCGGAAGTCGGCCGCTACCAGGGCTGGTCGCCGATGGACGAGGCCGAGTCGCTGGCCTTCATCGACAGCATGCGCGATGTCGGCGGTCCGGTCCCGGGGCAGTGGATCCAGCTCGCCATCGCGCTGCGCGACGGCGACGGGCTGGTCGGCGACGTCGGCCTGCACCTGGGCGAGGACGGGAGGGAGGTGCAGGTCGGCTATTCCTGCGCGCGCGCCTTTCAGCGCCGGGGGCTCACGTCCGAAGCGGTGCGCCTGCTGCTCGCGGCGGTATCGCAAGGCACGGCATGCACGAAGGTCGTCGCGGTCATCGACGCGCGCAACGTCGCGAGCGAACGGTTGCTGCGCTCGCTCCGCTTCAATGCCGCCACGACCGTCCCGACCGTGTTCCGCGGCGAACCGTGCGTCGAGGTCACCTACGAACTGCCACTCGAGCGCAGTCCGGAGCCTCCCCGCTCGCGCCCTACTTCACGCCATGCATCCACTTCCTGATCAACGGGGTCAACAGCAGCACGACGATGCCGCTCACGATGCCGATCTTGGCCGAGAAGACGAACAGCGTGTCGTACTTCGAAAGCGCGTCGGCAACGTCGAGCACCTCGCCCTCGGGCACGTGGATGGCCGAGAGCTTGCCGAGCTGGGCGGCGAGGACTTCGGAATAGGACGTGCCGAGGAACCAGCCGCCCATCATCAGGCTGACCACGCGCGGGACGGAAAGCTCGGTCACGGCGGAAAGGCCGATCGGTGACAGCAGCATCTCGCCGACCTCCAGCACGAAGTAGGCGAACACGAACCACCAGATGCCGGTGAGGCCATTGGCCTGCGGGTGGCGCGCGCTCCACACCAGCACGAGGAACGCCAGGCCGGCAAAGACGAGGCCGCAGGCGGATTTCGCCGGCTTGGACGGATTCCAGCCGCGCGCGTCGAGTCGCGGCCACAGCCAGGCGAAGAACGGCGCCAGTACGAGGATGAAGAACGCGCCGAGCGAGGTGAGCTGGCTCGCGCTCCATTCGATGCCGAGCGCGCCGTGGTTCATCACGCGGTCGGAGAACAGCACCCACGAGCCGTAGGTCTGCTCGTAGAGGGTGAAGAACAGCAGGCAGAAGCCGATGAAGGCGAGCACCACGAACATCTGCTCGCGCTCCACCCTCGTGCAGCGGGTGAACATGAACCACAGGATGCCGCCCAGGAGACAGGCGCTGATGGCGTGCATCGCGAGCAGCACGGGACTCGGTTCGAACACGCCGGGGATGATCGCCAGGAACAGCGAGTGCGCCTGGATCAGTCCCCAGATCACGAACAGGCCGGCCAGCGCGCCAAGATAGATCAGGTGCTCGCGCGAGAGCGGCCCCAGCACGCGCTCGCGCAGCCGCCCGGGCTCGCGCGGCTCGGCGTGGCCCATCAGGTGTCTGCGGCCGAGGATGAAGTTCGCCAAGCCCGCCAGCATACCGATGCCGGCGGCACCGAATCCCCAGCCCCAGCCGTAGGTTTCGCCGAGCCAGCCGCAGACCAGGCCCGAGGCCGTCGCACCGAGGTTGATGCCGGCATAGAACAGGCTGAAGCCCGAATCGCGGCGCGGATCATTGGGGGGATACAGCCGGCCGACGATAGTCGAGATGTTGGGCTTGAGGAACCCGACGCCCATGATGATGAGGGCGAGCGAGAAGTAGAACACCTGCAGCGCCCCTTCGTCGCGCGTCACCACGCCATCGATGCGACTGGCCGGGGTGCCCTCGATCGCCATGCCGAGGTGGCCGAGTACCAGCAGGATGCCACCGAACACGACCGCCTTGCGCATGCCGAGCCAGCGGTCGGCGACCAGGCCGCCAATGACCGGCATGGCGTAGACCAGCCCGCCGTAGGCCCCGATCAGGTTGTAGCCGTGTGCGTCGGTGAAGAGGTGGTACTTGATGAGGTAGAGCAGCAGCAGCGCCTTCATGCCGTAGAAGGAGAAACGCTCCCACATCTCGGTGAAGAAACAGACGTAGAGGCCCTTGGGATGGCCGAACAGCTCGTCGGGGCGGGCGGGGGCGGCAGTGGCCATGCGGTTCCGGGCGCGGGAGTGGCGCGCAGCATAACAAGCCATCCGGCCAGGCCGGGCGTGGCGCGCAGTTGGCCGCCCGTGCCGCAGCGCTTACCATGGCCCATTCACCGCCCGCCGGAGACCTTCATGAAAGTTGCCGTTGCCGTGCTTGCGCTCGCCGCTGCCACGCCTGCCTTCGCGGCCGGGCCGCATCCGTTCAACGTGCACGACCTCGTCATGATGGAAAGGGTCAGCGCGCCGGTGCTGTCGCCGGATGGCACCCAGGTGCTGTACCAGTTGCGCCAGACCGACTACGAGGCCAACAAGGGCAGCAGCGGCATCTGGCGCGTGCCGGTGCGCGGCGGTACGCCGGTGCGGCTGACGCCCGCGACGCTGAACGCGTCCAGCGCGGCATGGTCTGCCGATGGCACCGACGTGTACTTCATGGCCGCGAAGGCCGGCACCAGCCAGCTCTGGCGCGTGGCGGCCGGCGGCGGCGAGCCGCAGGTCGCCACCTCGCTGGCGCTCGACCTCAACAACTTCCAGCTGGCGCCGGATGGCCGGCGCGTCCTGCTGTCGATCGACGTGTTCCCCGATTGCGCCGACGGCGGCGACGTGCTCGCCTGCACGAAGCGCAAGCTCGATGCGCGCGCAGCGGACAAGGCGAGCGGACGGCTGTACGACAGCCTGTTCGTGCGCCATTGGGATACCTGGGCCGACGGGCGCCGTTCGCAGCTGTTCGTCGCCGACGTGGGCGCGGACGGCCAGCTTGGCGCGCCGCGGCTGCTGACCCGTGGCATCGACGGCGACATTCCGTCCAAGCCGTTCGGCGACGAAGGCGAATACGCGTTCTCGCCGGATGGCGCCACCGTGTACTTCAATGTGCGCATCGCCGGCAAGACCGAACCCTGGTCCACCAACTTCGACGTCTACGCCGTGCCGGTGGACGGCTCGGCCGCGCCGCGCAACCTCACTGCCGCCAACCTGGCCTGGGACGGCTATCCGCTGCCGTCGGCCGACGGCAAGACGCTTTACTACCTGGCGATGAAGCGGCCCGGCTTCGAGGCGGACCGCTTCGGCATCATGGCGCTCGACCTCGCCAGCGGCCAGTCACGCGAAATCGACCCGGACTGGGACCGTTCCGCCTCGGCGCTGAAGCTGTCGGCCGATGGCAGGACCCTCTATACCACCACCGACGACAACGGCAGCCACGCGCTGTTCGCGGTCGACATCGCCAGCGGCAAGGCGAAGCGGCTGGTCGGTGACGGCACCGTCACCGGCTTCGACGTCGGCAAGCGCGGCCTCGTCGTCGCGCGGCAGGACTGGCAGCATCCGACCGACCTGTATGCGGCGGACCTGCGCGGGCGCAACCTGCGCCAGATCACCGACGTCAACGCTGCGCGCCTCGCCGACATCCGCTTCGGCGAGGGCGAGTTCTTCACCTTCGCCGGTGCCGGTGGCGACACCGTGCAGGGCTACGTGGTGAAGCCGGTCGGCTTCGAGGAAGGACGCACCTATCCGGTCGCCTTCATCATCCACGGCGGCCCGCAGGGCGCGATGAACAACGATTTCCACTACCGCTGGAATCCGCAGACCTACGCCGGCCAGGGTTTCGCGGTGGTCACGATCAACTTCCACGGATCGACCGGCTACGGGCAGGAGTTCACCGACGCGATCTCCGGCGACTGGGGCGGCGCGCCGCTGGAAGACCTCAAGCTCGGCTGGGCGGCGGCGCAGGAGAAGTACGCGTTCCTCGACGGCGATCGCGCCTGCGCCCTGGGCGCTTCCTACGGCGGCTACATGGTGTACTGGATCGCCGGCGTGTGGAACGAGCCATGGAAGTGCCTGGTCGACCACGACGGCGTGTTCGACAGCCGCATGATGAGCTACTCGACCGAGGAGCTCTGGTTCGACGAATGGGAGCACAAGGGCAAGACCCAGTACCAGGATCCGGCCGCCTACGAGAAGTTCAACCCGATCAACCACGTCAAGGACTGGCGCGTGCCGATGCTCGTGATCCACGGCGACAAGGATTACCGCATCCCGATGGAGCAGGGACTGGCGGCATTCACCGCGCTGCAGCGGCAAGGCATCCCGAGCCAGTTCCTGAGCTTCCCCGACGAGAACCACTGGGTGCTCAAGCCCCACAACAGCGTGCAGTGGCACGACACCGTGAACGCGTGGCTCAAGCGCTGGACGCGGTAGGAGGCGCAGCGGCGGCGCGAGACCTCGGTTGCGCCGGATGGACCGGTTGGCACCGCGACCTGACACCTCGCGATTGCGCTTGCAGCGCTCCTGCGACGGCACGAGCGGCACGGGCGGGATGGGCGGGATGGGCTTTTCGTAGGAGCGGCGCAGCCGCGACCGCGGGATCGCGCGTGCGACGAACACATCCGTTGGCGTCGCGACCTGCCAGCCCACGCTCGCGCTTGCAGCGCTCCTACGACGGCACGAGCAGCACGGGCGTCACTGGCGGCACGGGCGGCACGGGCGGCATGGGCTTTTCGTAGGAGCGGCGCAGCCG
>JAEZQS010000233.1 GCA_023412995.1 Pseudomonadota bacterium | reverse complement strand
TCCCCACCCAACCCTCCCCTTGAAGGGGAGGGCTTTAGAGCCTGCACGGTCTGGAGGGACGCTGCGCCCGCCATCCCCACCCAATCCTCCCCTTGAAGGGGAGGGCCTTGAAGCGGGCGCGCGGGTGGGGCCGCATTGCACCGGCGGCGCGCTGCCGCTGTAATGGCGGGCCCTGCGGCGGTCGCCGCGATCCGGCGAGGAATGGCGATGGCCGTGGTGCGCATGAGCGATCTGGACCTCAGCGGCAAGCGCGTGCTGATCCGCGAGGACCTCAACGTGCCGGTCGAGCATGTCGACGGGCAGCCGCCAAGGATCACGTCCGAGGCGCGCCTGGTGGCGGCGCTGCCGACCTTGCGCGAGGCGCTCGCGCGCGGCGCGGCCGTGATGGTGATGTCGCACCTGGGGCGGCCGAAGGAAGGGGTGTGGAGCGAAGCCGACTCGCTGGCGCCGGTGGCGGCGCGGCTGGGCGAGCTGCTCGGGCGCGAGGTGCCGCTGCTGCGCGACTGGGTCGATGGCGTCGAGGTGGCGCCCGGCGACATCGTGCTGCTGGAGAACTGCCGCATGAACGTCGGCGAGAAGGCCGACGACGAGGCGCTGGCGAAGAAGTACGCCGCCCTGTGCGACATCTACGTGATGGATGCCTTCGGCACGGCCCACCGTGCGCAGGCGTCCACCCACGGCGCCATCCGTTTCGCGCGCCAGGCCGCCGGCGGCCCGCTGCTGATGGCCGAACTCGATGCGCTCTCGCGCGCGCTGAAGGAGCCGGCGCGGCCGCTGCTGGCAATCGTCGCCGGATCCAAGGTATCGACCAAGCTGGAACTGCTGGAGACGCTGGTCGGCAAGGTGGACCAGCTGATCGTCGGCGGCGGCATCGCCAACACCTTCATGGCCGCGGCGGGCCACGCGGTGGGCACGTCCCTGTGCGAAGCCGGCCTGGTCGATACCGCGCGCGCCATCATGGCCAAGGCCCGGGCGCGCGGCGCCGACGTGCCACTGCCGACCGACGTGGTGGTCGCGCCGCGCTTCGCCGCCGACGCGCCGGCGACGGTCAGGCCGGTCGATGCGGTGGGCGAGGGCGACATGATCCTCGACATCGGCCCGGAAACCGCCGCGCGCTACGCGGCGCTGATCGCCGGGGCCGGAACGGTGGTGTGGAACGGACCGGTGGGCGTGTTCGAGTTCGACGCGTTCGGCCACGGCACCGAAACCCTGGCGCATGCGATTGCCGGCTCGGACGCATTCTCCATTGCTGGCGGCGGCGACACCCTCGCCGCGATCGACAAGTACGGCGTCGCCGATCGCATTTCCTACATCTCGACCGGCGGCGGCGCCTTCCTCGAATTCCTCGAAGGCAAGGAGCTGCCGGCGGTGGCTGCGCTCGAGGCGCGCGCGGAGTCGCGCTGACTTGGGATCCTCCGCGCCGCTCGTCCTGTTCGACCTCGACGGCACCTTGATCGATTCGGCCCCTGGCATCTTCGCGACGCTGGCGCATGCCTTCGCCGCGGTGGGCGCCGAGTTGCCGCCGCACGACGTGCTGCGCGGCTGGATCGGGCCGCCGTTCCGGCAGACCTTTCCCACCGTGCTGGGCGAGGACGAGGCGCGCATTGAAGCGGCGATCGAACACTACCGGCTGCGTTTCGAGCAATCTGGCTGGCGCCAGCACGCGGTCTACCCGGGCGTCGAGGCGCTGGTCGGCGCGCTTGCGCGCGCAGCGGTGCCGCTCGCGATCGTCACCACCAAGCCGCAGCACCAGGCCGAGCGCATCCTCGCGCACCTGCCGTTCGGCGCCGCGTTCACCCGCGTGTACGGCGCCGACATCGCCAGCCACCACTGCGCCAAGGCCGCCATGATCGGCCAGGCCATCGCCGACTTCGGCGTGCGCGCGGAAGACGCGACCATGGTCGGCGACCGCCACTTCGACATCGCCGGCGCCCGCGTCAACGACGTCCGCGCGCTGGGCGTGGCGTGGGGTTTCGGCAGCCGCGAGGAGCTTGAAACTGCTGGTGCGCAAGCGATCGCCCAGGATCCAGCCGAACTGGCGGGCCTGCTGGGACTTGCCTGACGTCGTTGAGGATCGGCACGAACGAGGGTAGGGCGGGGTTTACCCCGCCATCGCGCGGTACGGTAAACCCCGCCATCGTGCGGCGGGGTGAACCCCGCCCTACGCGTCCAGCCGACGTCGTGGGTCCAGGCGCCATTGCATGGCTCCGGTTGCATCGCGTTAACCGCCATCCTCGTGGGGTCGCCTATGATGGTTGGTGGCGGCGCGGGCTGTCGCCGCACCGCAACGCAGGAGTCCACGCATGCAGGCGCAGCTACGTCGCACCCGGATCATCGCCACGCTCGGTCCGGCCACCGACGCGCCGGGCGAACTGCGGCAGCTGCTGGCCGAGGGCGTGGACGTGGTGCGCCTCAACCTTTCGCACGGGACAGCCGACGACCATCGCCAGCGCGCCGCCGCCGTGCGCGCGGCGGCAGCCGAGCTCGGCAACGAAGTGGCGGTGCTGGCCGACCTGCAGGGACCCAAGATCCGCATCGAGCATTTCGCCGGCGGCCCGGTCGATCTCGCCATCGACCAGCCGTTCACGCTCGACTGCCGGCCGGAAGCCCCGGATGGCGACGCGACCCGCATCGGCGTCAGCTACCACGACCTCTGGCAGGACGTGCAGCCGGGGGACATCCTGCTGCTGGATGACGGCCTCGTCGCGCTGGAAGTCCTGGACGCGGCCGATCGGCTGATCCATTGCCGTGTGCTGGTCGGCGGAAGATTGTCCGACCGCAAGGGCATCAACCGCCTCGGCGGCGGCCTCACCGTGGCGGCGCTTTCCGACAAGGACCGCGCCGACATCCAGCTGGCCGCCGAGCTGGACGCGGACTTCCTCGCGGTGTCGTTCGTGAAGACCGCCGACGACGTCGAGCAGGCGCGCACCTTGTTGCGCGAAGCCGGCGGACACGCGGCGCTGGTCGCGAAGATCGAGCGCGCGGAGGCGATCGAGAACCTCGAGGAGATCATCGAGGTGTCCGACGCCGTGATGGTGGCGCGCGGCGACCTCGGCGTGGAGATCGGCGACGCCGCACTCCCCGGCCTGCAGAAGAAGATCATCCGCGCCGCGCTGGCGCAGAGCCGCGTCGTCATTACCGCCACCCAGATGATGCAGTCGATGGTGGAGTCGCCCATCCCGACGCGGGCGGAGGTGCTGGACGTCGCGAATGCCGTGATCGACGGCACCGATGCGGTGATGCTGTCGCAGGAAACCGCGGCCGGCAAGCACCCGGCCAAGGCCGTGGCGGCCATGCGCCGCGTGTGCCTCGGCGCGGAGCGCCAGTTCGAGCCGATCGAGGACCTGACGCCCGGCACGCACCGGCTGGACCGCACCGACCAGGCGATCGCGCTCGGCGCCATGTTCCTCGCCACGCAGGTGGGCGTGCGCGCGATCATCGCCCTGACCGAAAGCGGCGCCACCGCGCAATGGCTGTCGCGGTACCGCTCCACCGTGCCGATCTACGCGTTGTCGCGGAACGCGGCCGCGCGACGCCGCATGCTGCTCTACCGCGACGTGCATCCGGTCGAATTCGACCCGCAGGGGGTCGGGCCGACCCAAGCCGCCCGCGAGGCGATCCGCCACCTGTTCACCCTCGGCTACCTGGCCGCGGGGGATCGCGTGCTGGTGACCAACGGCGACCACACCGGGCGCCTCGGCGGTACCAACACGCTGAAGCTGCTGAACGTCGGCGAGGGTGGCATGGCCGAGGGGCTGGCCGAACTCTGAACCGGTGCCCGGTGGAGGGCGGGGAGGTGCAGCGCTGCCGCTACACTCGCGCGGTGATCATCCGGTACCCGCAGGAGACCGCCATGCACCGCGCCATTGCCCTCGTTGTCCTCGCCTGCGCCGGCGGCGCTGCGGCGCAGTCGATGAACCAGACGCCTCCCGTCGTCGTGCCTTCCGAAAAGCTCGACAGGTACTGGACCATGGCGGCCTCATCCGTGGAGGCGGACGTGCCCAACTACGGGCGCAACCTCAACGTGCCGGGCTGTGCCACGGTGTCGTTCGTGGTCGAACCGGATGGCCGCACCAGCCACATCACGGTGCGGCGCGTCGTGCCGGAGGGCGATCTGGGCAAGGTGGCGCAAAGCGTCGCCGCCGGGCTGCGCTTCGACGCGACCCCCTTCAACTCCGGCAAGCGGCGCGTGTTCAGCTGGCTGATCTTCCCGTTCAACCTGCCGTCCGATGCGGCGGCGCGGACCGCCGTCATGCAGCAGTGCGCGATAGAGCACCTGGACTGGTCCGGCGAGGGCAAACCGTCCTGAAACGCCCTCCCGGGCGTGGCACGCGCGGCGACGGCGGGCCGGCCGGACCGCGGCAGCGATCTGGCCTATAATGCCCGGCCCTGAATTCCCGACCCGGCCACGCGTGCGTGCACGGCCGCGGTGTGCTTTGGTCCTGACGGAGCCCGCAATGAGTATCGAAGAACTGGAAAGCGTCGCCCAGGCGATGGTCGCCCCCGGCAAGGGCATCATCGCGATCGACGAATCGACCGGCACGATCAGGAAGCGCTTCGACTCCGTCGGCGTGCCGAACACCGAGGAAAACCGCCGCGCATACCGCGAGATGCTGCTGACGACGCCGAACCTGTCGACGCACATCTCCGGCGCGATCCTGTACGACGAGACGATCCGCCAGTCGACCAAGGCCGGCGTGCCGTTCACCAAGGTGATGATGGACGCCGGCATCCTCCCCGGCATCAAGGTGGACATGGGCGCCAAGCCGCTCGCCGGCTTCCCGGGAGAGCTCGTCACCGAGGGTCTCGACGGCCTGCGCGAGCGCCTGGCCGAGTACGTCAAGCTCGGCGCCAAGTTCGCCAAGTGGCGTGCGGTCATCACCATCGGCGAGGACACGCCCAGCGGCACCTGCATCGAGGCCAACTCGCATGCGCTGGCGCGCTACGCCGCGCTGTGCCAGGAAGCGGGCATCGTGCCGATGGTCGAACCCGAAGTGCTGATGGACGGCGACCATGACCTGGACGTCTGCTACGAGGTGACCGAGGCGACCCTGCGGTCCCTCTTCGGCGCCCTGTACGAGCAGAACGTGATGCTCGAGGGCACCATCCTGAAGGCCAGCATGGTCGTCTCCGGCAAGGACTGCCCCGACCAGGCGGACGTCGACGAAGTCGCCGACGCGACCATCCGCTGCCTGAAGGCGTCCGTGCCCGCTTCGCTCCCCGGGATCGTCTTCCTCTCCGGCGGCCAGTCCGACGAACAGGCCACCGCCCACCTCAACGCGATGAACCAGATGGGGCCGCATTGCTGGCCGCTGTCGTTCTCCTACGGCCGCGCCATGCAGTCCGCCGCCCTCGCCCTCTGGGCCAAGGACATGCAGGCCAACTACAAGGCCGCGCAGGACATGGTCCACCTGCGCGCGAAGCAGAACGGCCTCGCCGCGCTGGGGCAGTGGAAGAAGGGCGGCTGAGGACGAAGGGCTCCTACGACGGCACGAGCTTTTCGTAGGAGCGGCGCAGCCGCGACTGCGACACATCGCATGCGACGAAGCCTTCGGCTGATTGCGTCGCAACCGCCGGTTCCCGGTCGCGCTTGCAGCGCTCCTACGACGGCACGGGCTTTTCGTAGGAGCGGCGCAGCCGGGACCGCGACACATCGCATGCGACGAAGCCTTCGGCTGATCGCGTCGCAACCTCCGGTTCGCGGTCGCGCTTGCAGCGCTCCTACGACAGCACGCGCTTTTCGTAGGAGCGGCGCAGCCG
>JAEZQS010000231.1 GCA_023412995.1 Pseudomonadota bacterium | reverse complement strand
CTCCTGCGAAGCGCCCGTGCACCCGCCGCGGGCATCGTTTGATACCGGTGGCGCCGAACGCCGGCCAGATGCGCTAAGTCGCGCTGGAATCAGGGAAAAACCCGCCTCCGGCAGGCCTTCCGTGGTAGAATTTCGTGTTTCCGCCCGCGCGCGCCCAGCTCCATGCCGGTGCCGCGGCGGTGCCCTGTTTCCGTGACGTCGCCGGCGCCCGGCCCTGGCCGCGGCGCGGGGCGTGCTTTTCCGGATCCGCCTGCCTGCGAGGTTGCCCGATGGTCGAGATGGCCCGAGAAATCATCCGCGTCAACATCGAGGACGAGGTCCGCAAGAGCTACCTCGATTACGCGATGAGCGTGATCGTCGGGCGCGCGCTGCCCGACGTGCGCGACGGCCTGAAGCCGGTGCACCGGCGCACCCTGTTCGCCATGCACGAGTCCAACACCTCGTGGAACCGCCCGTACGTGAAATGCGCGCGCGTGGTCGGCGAGGTGATGGGCAAGTTCCACCCGCACGGCGATGCCTCGATCTACGACGCGCTGGTGCGCATGGCGCAGGACTTCTCCATGCGCTACACGCTGATCGATGGCCAGGGCAACTTCGGCTCGGTCGATGGCGACGAAGCGGCGGCGATGCGTTACACCGAATGCCGCCTCGACCGGCTCGCCTCGGAACTGCTGGCCGACATCGACAAGGAAACGATCGATTACCAGCCGAACTATGACGAGAAGGAACGCGAGCCGACGGTCCTGCCGACGCGCATCCCGAACCTGCTCGTCATCGGCTCGGCCGCCATCGCGGACGGCATGGCGACCAACGTGCCGCCGCACAACCTGTCCGAGGTGCTGTCCGCCTGCATCGCGCTGATCGACGATCCCGAGATCGGCTTCGACGAGATCATGCGCCTCATCCCCGGCCCCGATTTCCCCACGGCCGGCATCATCAACGGCGCGGCAGGCATCGTCGAAGCCTATCGCACCGGGCGAGGCCGGATCCTCGTGCGCGCGAAGGCCGAGATCGAGAGCGAGGACAACGGCCGCGAGACGATCATCGTCACCGAGCTGCCGTTCCAGGTGAACAAGGCGCGCCTGATCGAGAAGATTGCCGAGCTGGTGAAGGAAAAGCGCATCGAGGGCATTTCCGAACTGCGCGACGAGTCGGACAAGGACGGCCTGCGCATCGTGATCGAGGTGCGCCGCGATGCCTCCGCGGACGTGCTGCTCAACAACCTGTTCCAGCAGAGCCAGCTGCAAGTCACCTTCGGCATCAACATGGTGGCGCTGGTGGATGGCCAGCCGCGCACGCTCAGCCTGCGCGAGATCCTCGATGCGTTCATCCGCCACCGGCGCGAGGTGGTCACCCGGCGCACGATCTTCGACCTGCGCAAGGCACGCGACCGCGCGCACATCCTGGAAGGCCTCACCGTCGCACTCGCCAACATCGACGAGATGGTGGAGCTGATCCGCACCTCGCCGACTCCCGACGACGCCCGCCAGAGGATGCTCGCACGGCGCTGGGAGCCCGGCATGGTGCGTGCCCTGCTGGCCGCGGCCGGCGCCGATGCATCACGTCCGGAGGGCCTCGCCGCCGGCATCGGCCTCGGCGACGCCGGCTACCAGCTGTCGGAAACGCAGGCGCAGCAGATCCTCGAGATGCGCCTCGCGCGACTGACCGGCCTCGAGCAGGAAAAGCTCAGCGACGAATACCGCGCGCTGCTCGACACGATCGCCGGACTGATCCGCATCCTCGAAGACCCCGACGTGCTGCTGCAGGTGATCCGCGACGAGTTCGTGGCGCTGCGCGAGCAGTACGGCGACGAGCGCCGCACCGCGATCCAGGCGAGCCAGGAAGACCTCGATATCCTCGACCTGATCGCTCCCGAGGACATGGTGGTCACGCTCTCCCACGCCGGCTACGCCAAGCGCCAGCCGGCGCGCACCTACCGCGCACAGAAGCGCGGCGGCAAGGGACGCTCGGCCACCAACATGAAGGAAGAGGATTTCGTCGAGCGGCTGTGGATCGCCAACACCCACGACACCCTGCTGACCTTCACCAGTGCCGGGCGGGTGTTCTGGCTCAAGGTGTACCAGCTGCCCGAAGCCGGCCCGCATGCGCGCGGCAAGCCGATCGTCAACCTGCTGCCGCTCGAAGCGGACGAGAAGGTCCAGGCCGTGCAGCCGGTGCGCGAGTTCGCGCCCGACCGCTTCGTTTTCTTTGCCACCCGCAACGGCACGGTCAAGAAGACGCCGCTCACCGAATTCGCGTTCCAGCTGCAGCGCGGCAAGCGCGCGATCCATCTCGAGGAAGGCGACGCGCTGGTCGACGTGCAGCTGACCGACGGCGCGAGCGACATCCTGCTGTTCGCCTCCAACGGCAAGGCGGTGCGCTTCGACGAAGCCACCGTGCGCTCCATGGGGCGCACCGCCACGGGGGTGCGTGGCATGCGCCTGGCCGCGGGCGAACAGGTCGTCAGCCTGATCGTGGCGACGAGCGAGGGCGACATCCTGACCGCCACCGAACGCGGCTATGGCAAGCGCACGCCGCTGGGCGAATACCCGCGCAAGGGTCGCGGCACCCAGGGCGTGATCGCGATCCAGTGCTCCGCCCGCAACGGTGCGCTGGTGGGCGCGGTGCAGCTGGTTGACGGCAACGAGCTGATGCTGATCTCCAACCAGGGCACGCTGGTGCGTACCCGCGCCAGCGAGGTCGCGCGCGTCGGCCGCAACACCCAGGGCGTCACCCTGATCCGTCTCCCTGCCGAAGAGTCCCTGGTCGGCGTGGTCGAAATCGAATCGCTCGGCGAGGAACCCGACGAGGAAGGCGATCCCGCCACCGAGCCAATGGCGCTCCCGCCGGAACCCTAGGAGCGGCGCAGCCG
>JAEZQS010000230.1 GCA_023412995.1 Pseudomonadota bacterium | reverse complement strand
GCAGGTGCCATCGCTGCGTTCGCCAGGCGACGGCGGCTTCGGCAGCTACGCCGCCGCCGGACGCCTCGCGGCGGCGCTCGCCCGCCAGGGCGCCGACGCACTCGCGCTGAGTCCGGTGCATGCCCTGTTCGCACGCACACCCGGGCAGGCCAGTCCCTACTCTCCATCCAGCCGCGTGCTGGCCAACGTGCTGCTGGTCGATGCGGCGGCGCATTACGGCGAGGCACGCCTGGCCGAGGTGCTGGCCGGACTCGATGCGGCCGGGCCATGGCACCAGCTTGAATCCGCGCCGCTGATCGACTGGCACGCCGCCGGCGCGCTGCGCCTGCGCGTGCTGCGCACGTTGCACGAGCGCGAGCGGCACGCTGGCGGCGAGGCCTGGCAGCAGTTCCTCACCTGGCGCCGGGAGGCACCGGCGGCAGTGGGCCAGCATGCCGCGTTCGAAGCGCTGCAGGCGGTGGGCGGCGTCGGGCCCGACTGGCGCTGCTGGCCCGCGGCGCTGCGCGATGCCGGCAGCGTCGCGGTGGCGGAGTTCGCGCGCCAGCAGGAAGCGGAAGTCACCTTCCACTGCCACCTGCAGTGGCTGGCGGCGCGACAGCTGGCCGCGGCGCAGGCGCAGGCGCGTGCGGCGGGCATGCGCATCGGCCTGGTCGCCGACCTGGCGGTCGGCTGCGACCCGCAGGGGAGCGATGCCTGGCGCCAGCCTGGCGCGATGGCGTCCGGCCTCTCCATCGGCGCACCGCCCGACCTGCTGGCGCCGCAGGGACAGGCGTGGGGACTGGCCACGTTCTCGCCCGCGGCACTGCGCCGGGAAGGCTTCGCGCCGTTCCTCGACGTGCTGCGTGCGGCGCTGGCATGGGCGGGTGGCGTGCGCATCGACCACGTCATCGGCCTGCAGCGGCTGTGGCTGGTCCCGGCCGGCGCCGACGCCGCGCACGGGGCCTACGTGGACTATCCGCGCGACGACCTGCTGCGCCTGGTGGCGCTCGAAGCGTGGCGCCACGACGCACTGCTGGTGGGCGAGGACCTCGGTACCGTTCCGGAGGGTTTCCGTGGCCAGCTGTCGAAGCGCGGCGTGGCGGGCATGTCGGTGCTGGTGTTCGAGCGCGACGGCTCGGACTTCCGGCCGCTCGCCGACTGGCGCCGCGACGCGCTCGCAATGACCTCGACCCATGACCTGCCGCCGCTGGCCGGCTGGTGGTGCGCGCGTGACCTCGACTGGCGCGAGCGGCTGGCGCTGGTGGATGGCGAGGCGCTGCAGGCGCAGCGGCGCGCGCGTGCGCTCGATCGCGAGCGGCTGGCCGCGCGCATCACCCGCGATGGCGGGCCCGCGCTGCATCCGGACGGACCGGCCGCCGCCTTCGTCGACGCCGCGATCGCGCACGTGGCGCGCGCGCCATCGCCGCTGCCGGTGGTGCCGATGGAAGACCTCTGCGGCGAAACCGAACAGCCGAACCTGCCCGGCACGACCGGCGGGCATCCGAACTGGCAGCGGCGGATGGCAGCCGATTCCGCCACCCTGCTGGAGCGTCCCGATGTCGCGCAGCGGCTTGCGTTGCTGCGCGCGGCTCGCCGCGAGGCAGCCGAGCCGTGAGCAGGTCGCCCGCTGCCACGCCGACGGCCACCGTACGCCTGCAGATCCACGCCGGCTTCGACCTCGATGCGGCCGCCGCGGTGGTGCCGTACTACGCCGCGCTCGGCATCAGCCACTTCTATGTCTCGCCGCTGCAGCAGGCCAAACGCGGTTCGCTGCATGGCTACGACGGCATCGATCCGACCCGCATCGATCCCGCCCGCGGCGGGCGCGCGGCGCTGCGCCGGCTGGTGGCGGCGCTGCGGGCGCACGGCATGGGCCTGGTGCTCGACATCGTGCCGAACCACCTCTCCAGCAGCCTCGAGAACCCGTGGTGGTTCGACGTGCTGGAATACGGCCGCGCCAGCCCCTGCGCGACGTTCTTCGACATCGACTGGGATCCGCCCGATGCGCGCCTGCACGACCGCGTGCTGGCGCCCTTCCTTGCCGCGTCGCCGCGCGCGCTGCTGGATCGCGGGGAACTGCGGCTGGCGTGGGATGAGCGCATGGGGCGCCTGGGCTTTGCCGTGGCCGGGCAGCTCTATCCGTTCGGCGCTGCCGGCTATGCGCCACTGCTGGCACGGGTGGCGCCGCGCCTCGCGCCGCTGTTCGCCGGCGCGGCCGCGGGCGAGGCATTCGTGCAGGCGCGCGCCCGCCTGGCGGAAACGCTGGCGGCGCCGGAAGCCCGGGCCGCGCTCGCGTCGGGACTGGCCCGCCTCAACGCCGACCCGGTGGCGCTGCGCACCTGGCTGGACGCGCAACCCTACGAACTCGCCGACTGGCGCGAGGCCTCGCGCCGCATCAACTGGCGGCGGTTCTTCGACATCGGCGACCTCGTCGCGCTGCGGATGGAGGAGCGCGCGGTGTTCGACGCCTGCCATGCGCTGGTGTTCGAACTCTATGCGGCCGGCGAGATCGACGGCGTGCGCATCGACCACGTCGATGGCCTCGCCGATCCGCCCACCTACCTGCGCTGGCTGCGCGACGGCCTGGCCGAACGGGAAGCGGCGCGCCCGGCCGGCGCACCCCGTGGCCCGGCGTGGATCCTCGTCGAGAAGATCCTGGCCGCGGACGAGGCGCTGCCGCCCGGCTGGCCGGTGGACGGCACCACCGGCTACGAATTCATGGACCAGGTTTCCGCGCTGCTGCACGATGCGGGCGGCGAGCCCGACCTCGACGCCGCGTGGACCGACGTCGGTGGCGAACCGTGGCACGCCATTGCGCTGGCTGCCCGCGCCGAGGTGCTGGCGAGCGCGTTCGAAGCGGACCTGGCGCGCCTGCTGCACCGTGTCGCCGCGGCGCTGCCGGACGCGGATCCCCGCGCGCTTCGCACTGCATTGCGCGCGCTGCTGCTGCATTACCCGCGCTACCGCGGCTATGCCCGCGCGGGGCGGCCCGATCCCGCCGACGCGCCCGCGCTGGCGGCCGCGCTGTGCGGCGCGCGCGGCGAGGCGGGCGTGGACGGCGATGTCCTGGAGGAAGTCGCTTCGCTGCTTTCCGGCCGCGTGCCGGCAGGCGACGCCGTCGCCGATGCCGCCATTACCGGCTTCCAGCAGCTCACCGCGCCGTTGGCGGCGCGCGCGTTGGAGGACACCGCGTTCTACCGCTACGGGCGCCTGCTGTCGCGCAACGAGGTGGGCGCCGATCCTTCGCGACTCGCGTTGCCGGCCGCGGCCTTCCATCGCCTGTGCGGCGAGCGCGCGCGCCGGTGGCCACGTACGCTGCTGGCCACGGCCTCCCACGACCACAAGCGCGGCGAGGACGCACGCATGCGCATCGCGACGCTCGCGGATGACGCGGCGACCTGGCGCCGGCGCATCGCGGAGTGGGTGCTGCCGGATGCGCGTGCCGCGCCCGATACGATCGATCGCAGCATGGCGTGCCAGGTGCTGGCCGGCAGCTGGCCGCCCGACGGCGCCGCAGGCGTGGACGAAACCTACCGCGAACGCATCGTGGCGTGGCAGGTCAAGGCGACGCGGGAACGCAAGCAGCACGGCAGCTGGCACGCACCGGATGCGGGCTACGAAGAGGCAGCTGCCGCGTGGCTGGCGGAGCGGCTGCACGAGCGTTCGTTCCTGCACGCGATGGACGCGACGGTGGCCGATGGCGCGCGGGCCGCGGCCGTGCGCAGCCTGGCGCAGGCGACCCTGCGCTGCACCACGCCCGGCATCCCGGACCTCTACCAGGGCACCGAATGGATCGACACCTCGCTGGTCGATCCCGACAACCGCCGCGACGTCGATTACGAAGCGCGCCGCGCCGCGCTGGCCGCCGGCGCGGCCGCACGGTCGCCCTGGCAGGCCGCGCACCCGAAGCAGCAGCTCCTGGCGCGCCTGCTGCACCTGCGCCGGAACGATCCCGCGCTGTTTGCCGGCGGCTACCAGCCGGTGGCCTTGGACGGCGCGCAGGCCGGCCGCTTCCTCGCGTTCCGGCGCAGCAACGGGAACCGGCACCTGCTGGTGCTGGTCGCGATCCGTCCGCGCGGGCTGTTCGATGCGAGCCTGCGGCTGGAGCCGGCCCGCGCGGAAGGCACCCGCCTGCGCCTCGGCTTCGATGGCCAGGGCGTGGATGCGCTCTCGGGGCAGCCGGTCGGAATGCAGTCCGCCATGCCGGTGGCCGCGCTGCTGCGCGACGGGCCGGTGGCCGTGGTGCGCTACGACACGCCCGGACTGGCCGCGGCTGCAGCGGGCTGATCACGCGCGCAATCGATGGGGAGGAGAGGTCAGCGCCGGTGCAGGCGCGCACCGCGCACGCGGAAGGCGAGGCTGATGCGTGGTCCGACCGCTTCGCGCTGCTTGGGAATGCCGTGGTCGTAGTGGTATTGCGTGGCATGGCTCATCAGCAACACGCTGCCGGCCTCGAGGTCGACCTGCAGCACCCGGGGCGGCGGCTTCTTGGCGCGGATGGTCATCAGACGCGTGGCGCCGAGCGACAGCAGCACGATCGGCTCGCCGCGCACGAGGTCCTCCAGCTTGTCGTTGTGCGGTGCCACGCTGTCGCGCCCGTCGCGGTAGAGGTTGAGTCCGATGCTGTCGAAGGGCGCCGGCACCAGCGCGCGGACGCAGGCCAGCGCGTCGCCGAGCGGCTCGGGCAATCCCGGGTCGTCGAGCGCGAAGTGCGCCCGCAGGCGCGGCACGTCCACTTCGCGCTCGTACATCATGCGTCGGCCGCCGCGCCAGGCAATCCCTTCGTGCAGGCGCGCAAACCAGTCCGCCGCCGTGGCGGGGGGAATCGCGTCCGGCGTGTAGACGATGCGCCCGCTGGCATCGTCGAGCAGCACGCGCGGCCCGGCGTCGAAGAGGGAAAGCTGGCCCATGCGGCTGAAATGGGGGCGCAACCGGCACGGCCCCAGCCCCGCCGTGCGCCGGCATCGCCTACGGGCTGCCGCCCGGACCGGCGCCGGACGGCGGCTCCAGGCGGGCGCGCCGGACCGCCCAGGCTTCCGGCGTCTGCGGCTGCACGAACAGCGACACCAGCTCCGGGTGGGCGGCGCGTGCACGTGCCTCGATGCGGTTGATGCAGGCTTCCACCGCAGGGGTGGACAGGCGGTCCTCGAACTCGGTGCTGAGCGCGGCCACCACCTGCTGCGGCCCCAGTTGGAACGTCATCACGCCATTGACGTGGCGGATGCCCGGGTCGTCCGCGGCAATGGCCAGGATGGAATCGCGCACGCGCCGGTTCGCCGGCTCGCCGATCAGCAGGCCCTTGCTCTCGCGCGCCAGCAGGATCGAGGTCGTGGCCAGCACCAGGGCGATGCCGATCGAGGCGACGCCATCCAGGCGCGGGTCGCCGAAATGGCTGGCGGCGGCGATGCCGATGGCCGCGACCAGCAACCCGATGAGGGCGGCGCTGTCCTCCAGCAGCACGGTGAACGTGCTCGGGTCCTTGCTGGCGCGGAATGCCTCGAAGTAGCCGAGCTTTCCCTTGCGCCGCCGCACGTCGCGCAGCGCGATCACCCACGAGACGCCTTCGAACAGCGCCGCGACGCCCAGCACCAGGTAGTTGACGCGCGGATCCTCGATCGGGTGCGGACGCAGGATGTGCGAGACGCCCTCGTAGAGCGAGACGCCCGCGCCGAGCGCCAGCACCAGCAGCGCGACGATGAAGCTCCAGAAGTACAGCTCGCGGCCGTAGCCGAACGGATGGGACAGGTCGGCCGGACGCCCCGCGCGATGCATGCCGTACAGCAGCAGCACCTCGTTGGTGGTGTCCACCAGCGAATGCACGCCCTCGCTCAGCATCGCCGAGCTGCCGGTGAACCAGGCCGCGACGAACTTGCTCACCGCGATCAGGAAGTTCCCCGCCAGCGCGACGACGACCACCAGGCGTGCCTGCGACGATGCCGGCATGGCTCAGGTTGCGCCGTAGCGCACCTGGCAGCGCTCGCACCAGAAGCTGCGCCGGTGGGTGTGGCCGAGCCACGCGCGCTGGAAGGGCACGTGGTCGCGCGGGCAGGTGCCCTGGTTGTGCGCCAGCCAGTGCTTGCGCAGCACGAACGCCCGCTTCCATGCGAGGAACTGGAAGCTGTAGCGGCGCGCTTCGTACACCAGCTCGTCGAGCTTGCGCGCGGGCAGCGCGCCGATCTGCGAGAGCGGATGCACGCGGATGCGGAACAGCACCTCGTTCTTGATGATGTTGCCGACCCCGGCGAACACGCCCTGGTCGAGCAGGGCATCGCAGGCGAGGGTCCGTGGCTGCGCGCGCAGGCGCTCGCGTGCGAGCGCCGGATCCCATGCCGGCGACAGGACGTCGGTGCGCCAGTCGTAGAAGTCGTCGAGGTCGCCCTCCAGGTAGCGCACCGAGCAGGCGTAGAGGTTGAGCTCGCCGCGCGCGAAAGCGAGGCTGAGGCGCGGCGTGCGGTCCTTGCGTTCGTCGACCAGCCAGCTGCCGAACAGGAGGAAATGGATGCGCACGGTGAGCGAGGGCAGCTGCAGCAGGAACTGCTTGCCGAAACTGCGCAGCGCGAGGATGCGCTGCCCGCGCAGGACCTGCTTGTCCATGCGGGTGTTGCCGGAGGCACGCAGGATGTGCCTGCCCGTGAACGGGCCGGCCTGCTGGGTCAGGATCACGATCGAT
The DNA here is from genome assembly GCA_023412995.1 of Pseudomonadota bacterium. Lineage (GTDB taxonomy): Bacteria > Pseudomonadota > Gammaproteobacteria > Xanthomonadales > Rhodanobacteraceae > Dokdonella_A. Next base: position 11,836 of record JAEZQS010000230.1, on the reverse strand, counting down.
GGGCCTTCCGGCATCCGCCTGTCCGCTCACGCGACCCGCGGGACTGTGCCGGCGCGGGCGTGAACCGGCGTTGAGCCGGTGTCGCTGCTAGGCGCGTCGCCCGAGGCGCCCCTTGAGCGTGGCACGGTCGTGCGGGCCGGCCTCCCCGATGAGGGCGCGCGCCGCGTCCACCTGGCCCCAGGTGTTCCACAGCAGCACGCCGCGCACGCGGCCGTCGCGCAGGTAGTACACCACGCCTTCGCGGAACGGTTCGACCCAGTCCTCGAACGTCTCCAGGCGCGCATCCAGTTCGCCCACGGCTTCGTAGCCGAGATCGAACAGGTCCGAATAGAACATCGGCAGGTGCGTGTAGGGTTCGCCGGCTCCGGCCATGTTGCGGCCCGCCTGGCGGCCCATCGACAGCGCGTTGTCCTCGTGTTCGACGCGCCGGCGGACGCCGAGCGCCGGGTCGGGCCAGGCAGCGATGTCGCCCGCCGCGAACACGTCGGCGGCCGATGCCTGCAGCCGCTCGTCGACCACCACGCCGTTGTCGAGCGCGAGCCCGCCCGCGCGCGCCAGCGCGACTTCCGGCACGATGCCCAGGCCCGCCACCACCGCATCGAAGGCGAGCCGCTCGCCGGTATCGAGCAGCACCTCGACCCCGGCATCGCCGGCGCTGCCGCCCTCGACGCGCACGCCCGCATGGAGGGCGACGCCCTTGCCGGCGAAGTAACGGCCGAGGAAGGCGCCCAGCGCCGGCGGATACACGCGCGCGCCGATGCCGGCATCGGGAAACAGCAGGGTCACCTTGCAGCCGTTGCCGGCCAGCGCAGCCGCCATCTCGCTGCCGATGAAGCCGCCGCCGACGACAGCGAAGCGCACGCCGGGCGCGGCAAGCGCCCGCACGCGCTGGTAGTCGTCCCAGGTGCGGTAGTGCACGACGCGCGCGCCATCGAAGGACAGCCGCCGCGGTTCGCCGCCGGTGGCGAGCAGCAGCTTGCCGTAGCGGTAGGTGTCGCCGTGGTCGTCGGTGACGACGTGCGCGGCGGCATCGAGCGCGATGGCGCGTCGTCCGCGATGCAGCACCGGTTCCGGGTCCGCGGGGCTGCGCCAGATCCTTTCCGCCGGCTCGCCCTTCCACAGCGCCTTGCTGAGCGGCGGGCGGTCGTAGGGCGGATGGTGCTCGGCGCCGATCATGCCGATGCGCCCCTTCGCGTCCAGTTCGCGGATGCCGTGCGCGGCCGCATCGCCGGCCATGCCTGCGCCGACCACAAGGTACTCGTACGCATGCTCCATCGCTGCCTCCGTCATTGCCGGGCTCATCCATCATGCGCCCGTGGCGCCGGCGCGCCAAATGCGGCCGCTTGCGTTCGCCCGCGCAAGGCCGCATCTGCGGAGAGGAATCGACGGAGAGTGCAATGGACAATGGTCGTGCCGAGGGCCCCGTGTTGCTCGCCTGTCCGCATTGCGCCGCGCTGAACCGCGTGCCACGCGAGCGCATCGCCCAGGCGCCGCGCTGCGGCCGCTGCCACGAGCCGCTGTTCACCGGCAGGCCGCTGGCGCTGGACGACGCCGGCTTCGTCCGCCACGTCGGCGCGAACCTGCCCCTGCTGGTCGATTTCTGGGCGCCATGGTGCGGGCCCTGCCTGTCGATGGCGCCCGCCTTCGAGGCGGCCGCCGCGCAGCTCGAGCCGGCCATGCGCCTGGCCAAGGTCGACACCGAGGCGCAGCCGGCGCTCTCCACTCGCCACGGCATCCGCAGCATCCCGACCCTCGTGCTCTTTTCCGGAGGGCGCGAAGTGGCGCGCCAGTCCGGCGCCATCGGCAGCGCGCAGATCGTGCAGTGGGCGCGCACGCAGCTGGCCGGGCGATGAGCGTACCCGCCGCGCCCGTGGAAGATCCCAGGCCGCATCCGCCGCAGGAGCCCGAGGCGGAGGAATGCTGCGGCGAAGGCTGCGTGCACTGCGTGATGGACGACTACGACGAGGCGGTGGCGCGCTATCGCGCCGCGCTGGCGGCATGGCAGGCGCGCCATCCCGAGGCCACCGACGCGCTCTAGCCGGCAGCCGCAAGGCCGCTCCGGGGTGGACCTCGCCGGCCCCGCCCCCTAGGATCGGTTCAATCCGTCCAGGAGTTTCCCGCCGTGAAAAGACTGCTTGCCTGCGCCCTGGCGCTCTCCCTGCCGCTCGCCGCCGTGGCGCTCGATGCGCCGAGCTTCGATCCTGCGCGCCTTTCCGCCGAAGTCAGGACGCTGTCCTCCGACGCCTTCGAGGGGCGCGGCCCGGCCACGCCGGCCGAGCAGAAGACCATCGACTACCTCGTCGGCGAGCTGAAGGCGGCCGGCGTGCAGCCGGGTGGCGACCTCGTGGACGGCAAGCGTGGCTGGACCCAGGCGGTGCCGCTGCGGCGCTCGCGCCTGGTCGGCACGCCGGAGATTTCCGTCGCGTTCGGCGACACGCGCGTGCCGCTTCAGCAGGGCGAGCAGATCGCCGTGCGCGCACCGATGGACGGCTCCTCCTCGCTCGCGGTGAAGGGCGCGCCGCTGGTCTTCGTCGGCTACGGCGTGAAGGCGCCGGAGCGCGACTGGGACGACTTCAAGGGCATCGACCTCGCCGGCAAGATCGCCATCGCACTGGTCAACGACCCGGATTACGAGACGGGCAAGGGCGACTTCGGCGGCAAGGCAATGACCTACTACGGCCGCTGGTCGTACAAGTTCGAGGAAGCCGCGCGCCAGGGTGCGCTCGGCCTGCTGGTGGTGCACGAGACCGCGCCGGCCTCCTACGGCTGGGCGACGGTGAAGAACTCCAACACCAATGCGATGTTCGACATCGTGCGCGCCGATCCCGCCCGGGTGCATCCGCGCGTCGAGGGCTGGGTGCAGCGCGACGTCGCCGCGGACCTGTTCCGCCGCGCCGGCCTCGATTTCGACGCCCAGAAGAAGCGCGCGCAGTCGCGCGACTTCCGCCCGGTGGTGCTGGAGGGTGCCCCCTTCTCGGTCGCCTGCGACGTCGATGCCGAAACCATCACCTCGCACAACGTCGTCGGGCGCATCGAAGGCAGCAAGCGTCCGGACGAGACCGTCATCTACAGCGGCCACTGGGACCACCTCGGCATCGGCACGCCCGATGCGAAGGGCGACACGATCTACAACGGCGCGGTGGACAACGCCACCGGCATCGCCGCGCTGATCGAGATGGGCCGCGCCTTCGCGCAGGCGCCCCGGCCGGAGCGGTCGGTGGTGCTGCTGGCGGTGACGGCCGAGGAGAAGGGCCTGCTCGGCTCGGAGTACTACGCCGCCAATCCGCTGTATCCGCTCGCGACCACGGTGGCCGTGATCAACATGGATGCGCTCGATCCGGGTGGCCGCGCGCGCAACTTCACCACGTCCGGCAGCGCGAAGTCCGGCCTGCTGGACCTGCTGGTGGCCGAGGGCCGCAAGGCCGGGCTCGCCTATGCCGAGGATCCGCATCCGGAGGCCGGCCACTTCTTCCGTTCCGACCATTTCCCGTTCGCCAAGCGCGGCGTGCCGTCGGTGTCCTTCGGTTCCGGCAACGACCTGCTCGAAGGCGGCGTCAGCGCCGGCGAGGCGGAGGGCAAGGCCTACACGCGCGATCGCTACCACCAGCCGGCGGACGAGTGGCAGGCCAGCTGGACCTTCGCCGGCATGGCGCACGACCTCGGGCTGCTGTACGCCGTGGGCCGGCATCTCGCCACATCGGACGACTGGCCGGACTGGGGCAGCGATTCGGAGTTCCGCGCGATCCGCGACCGCAGTGCCTCGCAGCGCCACTGAGCGCATCGCACGCCGGCGGCGGGTTCGCTCCCGCCGGCAGCGCGGGCCGGGGGTTCACCGGCGAGTCGGCGCGCCACCGCTAGAGTCGTCGGTTTCGTGGCCGGCGAGGTGGCAATGACGGAACGCGTGGCGTCCTGGTGGGGCATTCCCGAAGTGCAGTTCGCTGTCACGATCGCGCTCGCGATCGTGCTCGGCCTGCTCGTGCATGCGCTGCTCAAGCTGGTGGTCCAGCGCACCATGCCGCAGACCAGCTTCGCGCGCGCCATCCTGCGCAGCGTGGAGGCCCCGGCGCGGGTGCTGCTGCCGCTGCTGGCGGTTTCGGCGGTGCTGGCACACGCCGAACTCGAAGCGGCGTGGCTTGCCGGCGCGGTGCAGTGCGCCTCCCTGCTGGTGATCGCGGCGTTCACCTGGCTGGCGATCCGGCTCGTCGCCGGCATTGCCGGAGGCATCGCCGCGCGCCATCCCGCCGACGTGGTCGACAACCTCGACGCGCGACGCATCCTCACCCAGACACGGGTGCTCAGCCGCACGGCCATGTTCCTGATCGGCGTGGTGGGGCTGGCCGCCATGCTGATGACCTTCCCCGGCATCCGCCAGATCGGCGCCAGCCTGCTGGCGTCGGCCGGCCTCGCCGGGCTGGTGGCCGGCCTCGCCGCGCGGCCGGTGCTGAGCAACATGCTGGCGGGCCTGCAGATCGCCATCGCGCAGCCGATCCGCATCGACGACGTGCTGATCGTGGAAGGCGAGTGGGGCCGGGTGGAGGAAATCACCGGCACCTACGTGGTGGTGCGGATCTGGGACGAACGGCGCCTGGTCGTGCCGCTGCAGTACTTCATCGAGAAGCCGTTCCAGAACTGGACGCGCAGTTCCTCCAGCCTCATCGGCACGGTGTACCTGTGGGTGGACTATCGTCTTCCGCTCGCGCCGCTGCGTGCCGAACTCGAGCGCCTGTGCAGGGGATCGGACAAATGGGACCAGCGCGTGGTGGTGCTCCAGGTCACCGACGCCAACGAACGCGCGATGCAGCTGCGCGCGCTGGTCAGCTCGGCCAATTCCGGCAACAACTGGGACCTGCGCTGCCTGGTTCGCGAAGGCCTGATCGCGTTCATCGGTCGCGAGCACCCGGATGCGCTGCCGCGGCTGCGCGCCGAAGCGCTGCTCGCACACGACGGTGCGCCCGACGGCGCAAGCGGGGAAGGTGAGCAAGGGCCCGTGGCCTAGGCGCAAGCGGCAAACCCGGGCTCGATGCAGGTCGCGACGGAGCGGGAGCGGTGCATGGCCGGCGATGCCCACAACCTGTTCCTTGCCCTCTGGCCCGATGCAGCGGTGCGCGGCCGGCTGGCGCTGGCGGCGCGTGCGGCGATCGTGGCGAACGGGTTGCGCGGGCGGCCGGTCGATCCCGCCCGCTACCACCTGACGCTGCATTTCCTCGGGCGCCATGCCGGGCTGCCGCAGGACGTCCTGGCACGCGCCCGCGCCGCGGCGCACGAGGTATCGGCCAGCGCCTTCACGATGCGGATCGACCGCGTCGGGTGTTTCCGCGCCGCCCGCATGCCGCTCTGGCTTGGCTGCCGCCAGCCACCGGAGGCACTCGGCGCGCTCCATGCGGCGCTCGCCGCCGCGTTGCGCCGGCACGGCTGCGCGCCCGCGCGTGAAGGAGCGCTGGTGCCGCACGTCACCGTGCTGCGCGATGCCCGGCCGGCGTGCGCGGCAGCCCTGGATCGACCGGTGGCGTGGCCGGTGGACGACTTCGTGCTGGTCGACAGCGCCATCGGCAGCGGGTCGCCCTATGCGGTGGTTTCGCGCTGGCCGCTGCATCAGGCGGTTCCCGCCTCCTGATTCCGCCCGCGCCACGAGGGCCCCGACGCAATGAGCCGCGCCTGAGCCCCGGCGGCGCGGTTCAGCCCGGGTTCCCCGCCCGGCGGTAGGTTCGGACCACCCATCGCAGGCGTGGATCACCATGGCGAAGACGAACGAAAAGGGCCGCGGCGCCACCGCGCGCGAGGGCGCGCAGGGCAAGGCGGCGAAGACGGCCCGCCGGCAACGCGCCGTGCAGCAGGAGAGCGGACGGCTGGAGGCGAAATCCGGCGCCTCCGCTAAGGGCAGGGGCAAGGAAAAGGCCGCCGTGCAGGCCGGGGCGCGCCGCCAGCCGGAGAACCCGTTGCCGCCGCAGCACCTGGCCAAGCCGGGTCTGGAATCCAGGCTCGATCCGCGCCCGCGCTACGACGCCCCCGACTACCGCGGCAGCGGCAAGCTGGAGGGCAAGGTCGCGCTGATCACCGGCGGTGACTCCGGCATCGGCCGCAGCGTCGCGGTGCTGTTTGCACGCGAAGGGGCGGATGTCGCGATCGTGTACCTGGAGGAGCATTCCGACGCGGCGGAGACCTGCGACGCCGTCGAGGCCGAGGGGCACGACTGTCTCGCCATTGCCGGCGACGTACGCGACCCCGCCTTCTGCCGCGACGCCGTGGCGAAGGTGCTGGAACGCTTCGGTCAGCTCGACGTGCTGGTCAACAACGCCGCCTTCCAGCAGCACGCCGGTTCGCTCGAGGAGATCACCGACGAGCATTTCGACGAGACGCTGCGCACCAACGTGTACGGCTACTTCAACATGGCGCGCGCGGCGGTGCCGCACCTCGGCGAAGGCAGCGCGATCATCAACACCGGTTCGGAAACCGGCATTTTCGGCAGCAAGGAACTGCTCGACTACTCGGCGACCAAGGGCGCCATCCACGCCTTCACCAAGGCGCTGGCGAGCAACCTCGCGCCGCGCGGCATCCGCGTCAACGCGGTGGCGCCGGGGCCGGTATGGACGCCGCTCAATCCGGCCGATCGCGACGCCAGGGGCGTCAGCCAGTTCGGGTCGAAGTCGGCCATGAAGCGCCCGGCGCAGCCGGAGGAGATCTCACCCGCCTACGTCTTCCTGGCGTCGCCGGTGTGCGCCAGCTACATCAGCGGCGCGGTGCTCCCGGTGATGGGTGGGCCGCAGGGATGAACCGCGCATGCCGCTGCATGCGGCAGGGCAGGGCGGCGTGGCGGGCCGTCGTCCGCCACCGCCGCGTGCACGGCAGGCGATCAGGCCTGCAGGCGTGCATCCATCGTGATGGTGGCGTTGAGGACCTTGGATACCGGGCAGCCTTCCTTCGCCTGCTTCGCGATGCCGAGGAAGGTCGCCTCATCGGTGCCGGGCACCTTCGCCACCACGTCGAGGTGGCTGCTGCTGATGGAGAAGCCCTCGCCGTCCTTCACCAGCGTCACCTCGGCACGCGTCTCGATGCGCTCGGGCGTCAAGCCGTTCTTGCCGAGGATGAGCGACAGCGCCATCGAGAAGCAGCCGGCATGCGCCGCGGCAATGAGTTCCTCCGGGCTGGTGCCGGGTCCGTCCTCGAAGCGCGACTTGAAGCCGTAGGGCGTGTCCGAAAGCGTACCCGTGGCGGTGGAAATGCTGCCCTTGCCGTCCTGCAGGTTGCCGGTCCACGTCGCCGAAGCCTGTCTCTTCATCGCCGAACTCCTCGCTTGTCCAGGGGAATGCGGCGCGGAGGCCCGGCCGCAGGGAATCGTCCAGGCAGTGTACGACTGCCGCCCACCAGGGGCCATCGGCGCGCGTCGCCGCGTGCGAGCTTGGCCCTGCAACCGACCACGGGAGATCGCTGATGGCTACCGAACAGATTGCGCGCCGGCTGGTGACGCTGTGCCGCGAAGGCAAGTTCGGCCAGGTGCACGACGAGCTGTTCGCCGAGGACGCGGTCAGCATCGACCCGGACGACCTGCCACAGGACGCGCTCGGCAATGCGCAGGGCCTGGCGGAGATCCGCCACAAGGGGCGCCAGTTCGAGGCACGCACCGAAAAGGTCCACGGCATCCAGGTGAGCGATCCGGTGGTGGCCGGCAACTGGTTCAGCGTGTCGATGGCCCTCGACGCCACGATGAAGGAACGCGGCCGCATGACGCTGCGCGAGATCTGCGTGTACCACGTCAGCAACGGGCGCATCGACCGCGAGCAGTTCTTCTTCGACCCGGGCCGTTGAGCCGGGCGCATCGGCACTGCCTTTCACAGGTGCGCAGGGCCGCTAGAATGCGCCATGCGGCTCAACAAGCACATTGCCGAAAGCGGCTACTGCTCGCGACGCGAGGCCGATCGCCTGATTGGTGCGCGCGCGGTCACCGTCAATGGGCAGGTCGCGGGTATCGGCACGCAGGTGGCCGAAGGCGACGAAGTGCGGGTACACGGCCAGCCGCTGCTCGCCCGCCGCGCCGCGGGTGCAGCGCGACGGCACGTCTACATCGCGCTCAACAAGCCGGTCGGGATCACCTGCACCACCGAGCAGGAGGTGGGCGGCAACATTGTCGATTTCGTCGACCACCGCGAGCGCATCTTCCCGGTCGGCCGGCTGGACAAGGATTCGGAAGGGCTGATCCTCCTGACCAGCAACGGTGACATCGTCAACGAAATCCTGCGTTCGGAGAACCGCCACGAGAAGGAATACCTGGTGGGCGTCAACAAGCCGGTGACGGCGGAGTTCCTCGCCGGGATGGCGCGCGGAGTGCGCATCCGCAACCAGCTGACGCTGCCTTGCCGCACCGCGCGGCTGGCGAAGTTCGGCTTCCGCATCGTGCTGACGCAGGGACTCAACCGGCAGATCCGCCTGATGGCGGCCGCCTTCGGCTACCGGGTGACGCAGCTGCGGCGCGTGCGCATCGACAACATCCGCATCGGTGCGCTCAAGGTCGGCCAATGGCGCAACCTCACCGATGCCGAGCTGCATGGCCTGTTGCCGGCGCGCACGCAATGGTGAACGCCCCGCCCACCCGCTGCGCCGCGATCCCCCGCCACCCACGGAGCCATCGATGACCGCCACGCCGCCGGAGCCGCCTCGCCTGCAGGTCCGCCAGGCCACCGTGGCGGACATCCCGCAACTGGTCGAACTCACCGCGCGCGTCTACACGGCCGAATGGGGCCACTCGGCGGGCATGCTGCGTGGCCAGATGGCGCAGTTCCCCGAAGGACAGTTCGTCGCCGTGTCGGGCGATCGCATCGTCGGCTACTGCGCGACGTTCCGCATCGCCGAGGCGCTGGCATTGGCGCCGCATACCTGGGGCGAGATCACCGGCGGCGGATTCGCCGCCCGCCACGATCCGCAAGGAGACTGGCTCTACGGCATGGACGTGTGCGTCGATCCCGGGTATCGCGGGCTGCGCATCGGGCGGCGCCTGTACGCCGCGCGCAAGAAGCTCTGCCGCAAGCTCGGCCTGCGCGGGATCGTTTTCGGTGGTCGCCTGCCGGGCCTCGGCAGGCGCCTGGCGCGCTACGGCAGCGCACAGGCGTACGTCGATGCGGTGGTGGCGGGCCGCGTCCGCGACGCCACCCTGAGCTTCCAGTTGCGCAACGGCTTCGAGCTGGTGCGGCTGCTGCCCAACTACCTGCCGGGCGACCGCGAGTCGCTCGGCCATGCCGCGCTGCTCGTGTGGCGCAATCCGGATCGCCACCCGCATCCGCGCCTCCCCGGGCTTCCCGCTCCCACGGGCCTGCCGCGCGTCGTGCGCGTGGCCACGGTGCAGTACCAGCAGCGGCGCATTGCCGATTTCGCGGCGTTCGCCACCCAGGTCGAGTACTTCGTCGACGTCGCGGCCGGGTACGAGTCGGACTTCGTCGTGTTTCCCGAGCTCATGACGCTGCAGCTGCTGTCGATCGAGAACGCCGAGCTGCCTCCGGCCGAGGCGATCCTGCGCCTGAACGAGTACACCGCGCGCGTGAAGGCCCTGTTCGCCGACCTCGCCGTTCGCCACAACATCAACATCATCGGTGGATCGCACCCGACGCGGATGGAGGACGGCGAGGTCCGCAACATCTGCTACGTCTGCCTGCGCGACGGCAGCGTGCACGCGCAGGAGAAGATCCACCCGACGCCCAACGAGCGCAGCTGGTGGGCGATCCGCGGCGGGGACCGGGTGGAAGCGATCGCCACCGACTGCGGTCCGGTCGGCGTGATGATCTGCTACGACGCCGAGTTCCCCGAGGTGGCGCGCCACCTGGTGGACCAGGGCGCCCTGCTGCTGTTCGTGCCGTTCTGCACCGACGAGCGACAGAGCTACCTGCGCGTGCGCTACTGCGCGCAGGCGCGTGCGGTCGAGAACCAGTGCTACGTTGTGCTGTCGGGCAACGTCGGCAACCTGCCGGGCGTCAACAACTTCGACATCCAGTACGCGCAAAGCTGCATCCTGACGCCGTGCGACTTCCCCTTCGCGCGCGACGGCATCGCCGCCGACTCGACACCGAACACCGAAATGGTGCTGTTCGCCGACCTGCGCCTGGGCGACCTCGCGCGCGCCCGCAACGACGGCACGGTGCAGAACCTCAAGGACCGCCGGCACGACCTGTACCAGACGCGCTGGCCGCGGCGCGGCTGACCGCTTGCGCGCGGAGGTTCGACCCTGCGTCCGGCGTGGCGCATACTGCGCGATGGCGTTGTGGCGCCACCCGTCATTGCAGGAGAACGCACCATGCGAACGGCTTGCCTTTCTTCCTTCCTGTGCGGCGTGCTTGGCGCCGTCGTCGCGCTGCCGGTCGCGGCGCAGTGGTCGACCGACCCGTCGGACAACCTGGTGCTTGCCGACCAGCCCGCCGGGCAGGTGCAGCCGAAGCTCGTGCCGACCGCCGATGGCGGCTTCTACACCAGCTGGTTCGATGCCGGCAGCGGTTACGACGTGTACCTGCAGCGCCTGTCGGCCGACGGCACCGAGCAGTGGCCGCACGGCGGCCTCCTCGTCGGCGACCGCAGCTTCTCCGCCACCCAGGATTACGGCCTTGCGATTGCCGGCGACGGCGACGCGCTGCTGGCCTACCGCAGCGGCAGCGACGTCGGCGCGCAGATCACGGCGAGCCGCGTGGCGCCCGATGGCACCCTGCTGTGGGGCCCGGAAGGCGTGGTCGTCAGCGACGATCCGGACGGCGCGAACTCGCCGCGCATTGCCGCCACCAGCGACGGCGATGCCGTGGTGGCGTGGTCGGCTTCCGATGGCGCGGTGGTGCTGCAGAAACTCGATGCCGACGGCAATGCGCTGTGGGGCGATGGCGTCAGCGTCGTTCCGCCCGCCGGGTTCTTCCTGCTGGCGGACCTGCGCGCATCCGATGACGGCTCGGTGATCGCCTCGTGGTCGGCGCAGCTTTCCTTCCAGGACCGCCAGCTGTGGGCGCAGAAGTTCAATGGCGCGGACGGTGCACCGATGTGGGGCAGCGAACCGGTCGCGGTGTTCGACGGCACCGGCGGCGCGATGCAGTTCGGCTACTTCCCCGAATTCATCGACGATGGCGCCGGCGGCGCCGTGTTCGTCTGGTACACCGTGAGCCTCAGCGGCAGCGTACGCGTGCAGCACGTGCTGGCCGACGGCGACATGGCGTTCGTGCAGAACGGCATCGTGCTCGGTACCGACCCGGACCTGACGTACACCGGTCCTGCCGGCGCATACGATCCGGCCAGCGGCGACATCTACGCGATCTGGCACTTCGCCGATGCCGCGACCCAGGGCCAGATCGGCGTCGCCGCCCAGCGCCTCGACGCTGCCGGCGTGCGGCAATGGGGCGACGAGGGCGTGGTGCTCGAGCCGCAGACGGCGACCGAACAGTCCGAACTCGGCGCACTCGCGCTGCCCGGGGGTGGCGTGCTGTTTTCATGGGCCAGCGACAGCTGGCCTTCCGCCATGCCGGTGCACGTGACGCGGCTGGACACGTCGGGCGACCCGGTCTGGTCGGCGGCAGTGGTGGACATCAAGACCGGCCCCACCGACACCGCGCGCCTCGCCGGCGCCCTGTCGGCGTATCCGTTTGCCGCCTGGGTGTGGGAAGACGGCACCAACGGCGGCGGCAGCGGCAGCATCAAGGCGCAGGCGATCGACTTCGACGGCATGCTCGGCGGTGCCGCAGGCAACGACACGATCTTCAGCGACGGCTTCGACGGCCCGTAGAGGGGGCGGGCGTCGGATTGGGCGTCGCGACGGGCTACTCCGCGGTCGCGCTTGCAGCGCTCCTGCGACAGGACGCTTTCCGCAGGAGCGGCGCAGCCG